>JANQOH010000139.1 GCA_028289725.1 Alphaproteobacteria bacterium | reverse complement strand
CTCGAGCGCTTCGTGACGGTGCGGGACGCCCGCTGGATGCACCCAGGCGTCACCAGGCTCGGCGACAAAATTTTCGCCGTCGATCTCAACGCGCAGGCGGCCGCGCACCAGGTAACACATCGACTCGTGATCGGGGTGGCTATGCAGCGGGTCGACCAAGCCCTTGGCGCGGTGAATCTCCATGAACAACATGTCCTGACCGACGATCATGGGCTTGATTGCGAGATCGCCCGCTTCGGCGGCACCTTCGATGTGCGTTACTTTTTCCGGCCTCGCGCTGTCACCGCTCACAAACCTGGCTTTCGACGGCTTCGGATGGCGATCGGTTTGGGTCATGGTTTCAATCCTCAGCGTTCGAGAATTTGTTGCGCTTCTTCGACCAGCGTTCGCGTCAAATCCGCGGCGCCGAGAGTTCGGTTGAGCGCGACCGACTGGCCCGCCCACAGTGAGCGCAATTGGCTGGCATCGTTGCGGTTCGCGTTCCGCAGCGGCGCCGACAGACTGATCTGGGATGGGAACGGCGCGACCTCGTCTTGGTGGTCGGCCAGTTCGTCGATCAAGCGATTGCGCAGAGATCGCGCGGGGCGACCGCTGATCACACGCGTAATGCGGGTCCTGTCATCGCGACCTGCTTTCAAAGCGTCCCGGTAGGCCTGGTCCGCCGCGGATTCCGGGCACAGAAGATAGGCGGTGCCGATTTGCGCGGCGCTTGCCCCGAGGGCAAAGGCTGCGGCAATGCCGCGTCCACCGGCGATGCCGCCGGCGGCGATCACCGGAACGTCCACCGCGTCGACGATCTGCGGTACCAGGCACATGGTGCCGACCATGCCGTCCTCATACGGCTCTTCGAAAGTGCCGCGATGGCCGCCGGCCTCTTGGCCCTGCGCGACGATGGCATCGACACCGGCTTCGTTGAGCGCGCGCGCCTCCGACACCGTCGTGGCGGAGCAGAGTATGACCGAACCGGCCTCTCTCAGTGCGTCCAACGCGTCTGCGGACGGCAGACCGAAATGAAAACTGACGATTGGCGGGCGCAACTCGAGCAACAGATCCAGCTTTTCTTGCGTGAAGCTTGGGAATGGCACGGCGACATCCGGCACGCGGTCGAGGCCGGACTCCGTGTAGTAGGGCGCAATCCTTTTGCGCGCGCGCTCCAGGTCATGCGCGTCAAGATCAGGTTCTTGGTGCACGAAAAAATTAAGGTTGAAGGGTCCATCCGTCAGGGCGCGCAATGCTTCGACATCTTTGCGCACTTGGTCGATCGTCATTTGGGCGCAACCCAGCGAACCGAGGCCGCCAGCGTTGGTCACTTCGGCCGCCAGTGCGGGCGTGCTCGCGCCCGCCATCGGCGCTTGTATGATCGGGTGCGTGATGGCGAAAAGATCGGTGAGTTCGCTGCGCGGCCAAGCCATGTCGTGTCTCTCTTAAGGTCATGTCATCGAGACACGTCGGCGCCAACCTCCCGATTCGACAACGGCCTCTCGGACATCATGGCATATCCGGGCCGCAGGGTACCGGCCTTGTGACGGTGCGACGGACCGCCAAGGCTGCGGATTTGGGAATCGATACGGAGATAAGTCTAGGAGATCGGATCCAGGACCTCGGATTCGCTTTGCTGGGACGCGGCCGGGCCTTCCCGGTTCTCGAGCCATTCCCAGAATTCATCGGGCGGCACCGGTTTGCTGAAAAAGTAGCCTTGACCCGTGTCGCAGCCGAGCTCGCACAAAATGTCGACATGCTCGGCGGCTTCGATACCTTCGGCAACGACCTTCAGTCCAAGATTGTGCGCCAGATCGATCGTCGAGCGGACGATGACGACATCGTCCTCATTCTCCGTCATATGCATGACAAACGACTTGTCGATCTTCAACTCATCCACGGGGAGTTGCTTCAAAATACCGAGCGAAGAATATCCGGTACCGAAGTCATCGATTGAGAGGTTCACGCCCATACTGTTGAATTTTTCGACGGCACGAAGTGCCGCGTCGGCATCGTGCATGATGCCGCTTTCCGTGATCTCCAATGTCACAAGCCTTGGCGGCAACTTGTGCCGATCGAGACCTTCCGCGAGCATTCTTGGCAAAGATTCAAGGTGCAGTGCGCGCGGCGATAAATTAATTGCGACGACTATTTCACGCCCGTTGTCTCGCCATTCGGCCGCCTGGGCGACAGCGGCTTCGATGCACCATTGTGTCAATGGCTCGATCAAGCCCGTCTGCTCGGCCTGCGTGATGAACTCGTCAGGCGGGATGAAGCCGTGAACGGAATGGTGCCAGCGTGCCAACGCCTCCACGGCGTAGACGCGGTTGTTGGTCAGATCGATTTTGGGTTGGTATGCAAATGTGAGTTCGTTGGTCTCGATGGCCCGCCGCAACTGACCGGTGAGGGCAAGGTGGCGGACGCTGTTGACGTCTTGGCCCGCGTCGTAAACGGCGATGCGCGTCTGACCTTTCTTGGCCATATACATAGCGACATCGGCGGTTTGCATCAAACGGGTTTCGTCTTCGGCGTGATCGGGGAATAGCGCAATGCCGATGCTGCCGCCGACCTCCAGCGAAAGACCCGCGAACTCGAAAGGTTGCTCCAGGGCTTCACTCAGCGACGCGGCTACCTTCCACGCGTTGTCGAGGTCGCAGGGCGCGGGCAGCAGAATGGCAAACTCATCGCCGCCCAAACGCGCGAATGTGCCGGATTTGTCGATCAGTTTGATGAGCCGGCGCGCGGCATTGCACAGCAAGGCATCGCCGACGTGATGGCCCAAGGTGTCGTTGATTTCCTTAAACCGATCGAGATCAAGCAGCAGCAGAGCCATTTGCTGGCCTTCCGCTTTCGCTTTCCTGAGCGCCGGGCCAAGCTTTTTCGTCAGCATGGCACGGTTGGGGAGCTCGGTGAGATCGTCGTGCAAGGCCTGATACTCAAGCTGCCGCTGGTATGCGTGCCGCGCCGTGATGTCGCGCAGGATTGCGATGTATGAGTCGCCGTCGTCCAATTCCATGCAACTGACGGAGATTTCGACGGGGAAGATCGCGCCACTCTTCTTACGGCCAAAGACCTCCTGTAGGCCGCGATCGGTTGGGATCGGGTCGCCCGCTTCGGATCCGACCAAGTCAGGGAGAAGGTCGCTGACGTGCCGACCGACAATCGCCTCACTGTCAAGTTCGAACAATTGCAATGCGGATGCGTTCGCGGTCTCGATCGTGCCGTCGCGGCGCATCGTGATGATGCCGTCGAAACTATTTTCGGTAATCTTTCCCATATAGGCGTCGACGCGCTTGAGCCGCAAGCTTTGTAGCACCAAGTTCAGCGACTGCGTGTTGATGCGACTAATCAAGCCCCACACGAACAATATGACCAACAACAAGATGGCCGGGGCAATATTAATCGCCACCGCAAGCGCGTTGTGGAGAATCAGTGAGCATACGAACAATCCGGCTGATCCGATTGCGAAGACCGCGAAGCACCGTAGCCAGCCCCATTTGCTGCAGCGGACGCCAAGTGCGAGGGCAATGATCAAAAGAACCACGATCATCGGCGCCGGACCGAGCCTTTGCATGTCGCGGTCCAAAACCAAGGAGTTGTACGACATGGCGTGTAGCAGAACACCCGGAATCGAGCGATAGACGGGCACAGGCACGATGTCCTGAAGCTCGATCGCGGTCGCGCCGATCAGCACGCTCTTGCCGCGGACGGCGTTCGGATCAAATCGGCCCTCCAGAATGTCGACATAGGAAAGCGTCGGGATCGCGCGATAGTTGATCCCGAAGTCCACCATAAAGGTGTCGAACATTCTGTCCGTGCGCCCGGCGAGCATCGCCCACAGCGATGGGAAGGAGCGACCGTCCCAAATATCGTGCATGCGCACGCGGCGCACGGTGCCGTCGGATGCCGGTTGAATGCTCAGCGACGCGATCCGCGTGTGCTGCTGGAAGCGTGGCAACGGTTCGGTCACCATCAAACGCGCGCCATTCTCCGTCCGATAGATCTGTTTGAATAGGCCGAGTATGACCCGATTGCCGCTACGTTCGAGCGCGTCCTCGAGGGCCGCGTCGGCTTCCGGCGTGGATGGAGAACTGAAGTCGATATCGAAAGCGATGTCTTTGGCGCCGGCGGCCACCAATTGATCGATCAGCGCGGCGTGGACCTGGCGCGGCCACGGCCAAACATTAAGAGCCCGCAGGCTGGGAGGATCGATGGTGACAACGACGAGGTCGGTCGAGGGCAGGCGCGTATCAATGCTGAACCGGAGATCGGTCAACTCGTGTTCGACGAACTTCAGCGCGTCGCCGAGATAGAGTCCAAGCACCAAGGCCAGCGCCAAGACGGGCGGCGAAAGCTTTCTGAGCCGCGGCCAGCGCCGCGGCTCAGTGTCGGTCAAGTTCGACATGACTATTCAGACAGCTCCCGCTCCACACGGATCGGTTAGCTAGCAACTATTGCCGTTGCCATTTCCATTTCCATTTCCGTTCCCGTTGCCATTCCCATTGCCGTTGTTGTTACACGGTCCACGATTTGGATTGGCGACATGCGCGGTCGCCGCGGCGGCCGAAGCGCTATTGCCTTGGCCAGGAAAGCCACCGGACACGCCGTTGCCCTGACCGGGGAACCCGGCGGAGACGCCGTTACCTTGGCCCGGGAAGCTGCTGTCGATGCCCGTGACAGCGGCGCTGACGCTGTTGCCATTGCCATTCCCGTTGCCATTACCATTCCCGCCGGCATTGCCATTCCCGTTACCACCGGCATTGCCGTTACCTTGGCCCCTGCCGTTGTTCGCAAGACCGTCGGTAACTGTCGCGATATCGATATCGGTCACGCCAAGCGTCCGATCGACGACGCGCTTGTTGCCTGCGTTGCTATTCGCGTTTGAGGATCCGTCGTTGGCTTGGTCAATGACGGCGACAGTCTCCGCGCCGGCCCGGTTGTGCGACATTTCGATTTGCAGGCCATTGGCGTTCGAGACCGTCACGGTTTGGCCAGGACGGACCATTTGCCGTTGCTGGCTGCCAAACGACGTGACCTCGACAGCACCTTCGACCACGTGCGTGACCGCCGCGCTGTTGTTGACGCCGACCGTAAAGCTCGTCCCTTTTACCACAGCGGCGAGGAACGGCGTTTCGACCTCGAAATGTTGATCGGGTTGCTTCTCGACCTTGTAAAGGACCGAGCCGATCTTCTGAAAGATCGTCGTCATCGCGCCATCGCCGCCACCCGCCGCAAGTGTGACCTCGCTGCTGGGTGCGACCGTCATGGAGGTCTCGCCGCGCGTCAGCACTGCCCGGCCGTCCACCGGCGTATCGATGGTGCTGCCGGTTGACAGCATGTCGCCGACCGAAACGGGGGCACTTGCGCCTTCTCCACTCTTCACGAAGACGTCGCCGTAGACCTCGCTTACGGTCCAGTCGGAGGAGGATCCGGCCCGAGCAGAGAGCTCGCCACCCACGAGCACGGCGAAAAACGGTGCGGCCACGAGGGCGAGCCGCCGCATGCGGTGCAGACCAAACATTTCTTATTCTCCTGGTCTCGAAGCAATGAGCCCCGCTCCGATCTCAGGTCATTCCGCGAGCCGAACGCCTTGCAGTCCGGTTCACGCTCTAAGGCATTTAGCGCGAACGAATTTCATGGCCAGATGATGGCCGCGAAATTGGATTTTCTCGTTGCTCGACCAATGTCTATACCGGGCGTTTGGGATGCGTAACGAGAGCGGGGGCCTACGTTGCAGGGTCGGAAAATGGCAGTGGAATCCGCATTGCAATTGCTGCGGAAAGTTCCGGATACAGTCTCAACCCACACGGTTGTGGCACCCTGTAGGATCCGGAATCAGGCCCAGATTTGATCGATTTGCGCAGCAATTGGCGGCGTTTTGGCGTCCGCGTACTTGGGTTCGCCTTTGGCCTGCCCTTGGGCCTTGCCATGTCCATTGAGTCGCACACGCCGGCCCACGCCCAGTTGGCGGAGACGGAAACCGCCGATCCGGCTGAAATCCGTCGCCGGATCGAAGAACGCAGCATCCCTGAGCGCACGCAGGACCCCGACCTGGAAGTGCAGCCCGAGGGCGCTCCAAGCCCAATCGATGATGGAAGCGGCACGTTTACTTTGAGCGCTGTGGTGGTCGACGGCGCCACGGTCTTCGAATTGGCGGAGTTCGGTCCTCTGTATGAAGAGTTCTTGGCGCGCCCGGTCAATTCAACCGATATCGAAACGATCTTGAGCCGGATCACCGACAAATATCGGGACGCGGGCTATTTCCTGTCCCGCGCCGTCGCCGTTCCGCAAGACGTTACGGTTGGCGTGCTCCGGGTGACGGTCGTGGAAGGGTTCGTTGAGACCGTCACGCTTGAAGGGGACGCGCCGGATCCCGACCGCATCAACGCCTACGCGCGGCGCATTATCGACCAACGTCCGCTGACGCTTTCTCACTTCGAACGCACGCTGATCCTGATCAATGATCTGGCGGGCATTTCGATTGGGGCCAATTTGGACCCTGTTGATGGCTCTGCCGGGGCGTACGAGCTTACTTTGCAGGTCGAATATGACGCCGTGGACGCGACGGTTTATTTGGATAACCGTGGCACCCGGGCCGTGGGGCGCCTCCAAACCTGGCTCAGCACAGGCATGAATTCGGTTCTTGGGCTTGGCGAGCGTCTCCAAGTCGGGCTGTTCACGGTGCCCAATCAGCCGAAAGAACTCATCTACCTCGACGTAAACTACGAGCAGCCGATCGACCGCAACGGGACGTACGTGGCGGTGCACGCGGCCCGCTCCGATTCCGATGCCGGCGGCAGCCTGAGCGCGCTCGATTCCGAGAGCGACTCGACGTCCGCCATGGTCAGTGTTTGGCATCCGGTTATCCGGTCGCGCGTGGAGAATCTGTGGTTGGTCGGCTCCCTCGGTTTCTTGCGGAGCAGTGAATGGCGCCAAAAGTCGGTGCTGTTCAAGGATCGGACACGCGTCGCGCGCCTCACCACGACCTATTCCTTGACCGACGGTTTAAACGGAACCTCCGCCATCAATCTCGGCGTCAGCAAGGGACTCGATATATTTGGCGCGTCGCGACAAGGCGCGGCTCAATTGTCACGGTTCGACGGCCGGAGTGATTTCACGAAGTTCACGGCGGAAATTTCACGCAATCAGGACTTGTTCTTCGATTTCGCATTGGCCGTTTCGGCGCGGGGGCAAAAATCGACGGTGCCGCTTTTGTCGTCCGAGGAGATCGGCGTGGGCGGCGCGCGGTACGGCCGCGCCTACGATTCTTCCGAGATTACCGGCGATGACGGTGCCGCCGGCTCGGCTGAGCTGCGGTACGACAAAGACCTGGAGGATTCGTTTCTGACGAATTTTCAGATTTACGGCTTCTACGATATCGGTGCCGTGTGGAACCGCCAACCGGGTGGCAAATCGGTGCGCGCGTCACTAGCGTCGGTGGGGGCGGGCGTTCGTCTCAGCATGGACGCGTCCCTGTTCGCGACGGTCGAGGTCGCGCAACCACTCACCCGCATCGTCGCCAATGAGGGGGACGACGATCCGCGCGCTTTCTTCGCCCTCGGCGCGCAATTCTGACAGTCGGAAAGTACTTGCGTAAAGCGTTTTCCGGATCGCGTGAAAGCTTAGTGTGATAACCAAAGTGACCGCTCAGCGACGCTGGAGTTCCGGCGCCGCCGAGCGAAGCAACTAGTCATCATCGTCGTCTATATCGATCTCTGGGACCGCATTGTCAGGGACATCCACGTCAATTCCTGACATGCCGTCGTCGATATCGATCCCCGAGAAGCTGTCATCGCTATCCAGATCGACATCCAATCCTGCAACGTTATCGTCACCGCCGAGCTCAGACTCGCCTTCTCCGACATCGTCGCCGTCTCGACCGTCATCGCCGCCTTCGATTTCGCCGTCATTCTCGAAATCGTCGTCGCTTCCGTCGGACCGCGCCGCATCGTCCCGTCCGCTCTTACTGCGAATAAGACCGTCCGTGACCGCGGCAAGGTCGAGGTCGGTGGCGCCGAGCGTTCGATTGATCACACGATTGGCCGACGCCGTGTCCGTGGCCGCAGGGGAGGGTGTGTGAGCCTGTTCGCCGGTGCCATTGGAAATGTGCGACATCTCAATGCGCATGTCGTTGGCGCTCGAGACCGTGGCGGTCTGGCCCGGGTGAACCAATTGCGTTTCGCGGCTGCCAAGCGAGGTGACCTCAACCGCACCCTCGACCACATGGGTCATGGTGGCGCCGTCGGTCACGTTCACGGAGAAACTCGTCCCCTTGACAACCGCGACGATGTACGGCGTTTCGACTTCGAAATGCTGATCGGATTGCTTTTCAACCTTGTAAAGGATGGCGCCGATTTTCTGGCGGATTGTCGTCCGGGATGTATCGCTGGCCTCGCTAACCAACGTAATTTCGCTGTTGGACGAGACTGTCATCGACGAGTCGCCGCGCGAAAGAACTGCTCGACCATTGGCGGAAGTTGTGATCGTACTGCCCACGGCAAGTCGGTCACCCACCGCCGCTGTCGACGCCGAAGAGTCCGCATGTTCAACGAGCACATCTTCGACGGCTTCGCTGACCATCCAATCTTGTGAAGATTGCGAGTGAGCTAAATCGCTGCCGGCAACGAGTATTGCAAGCATTGGCATGGCCGCGATGGCCAGATACCGAATTTGGGGGAGACGCAACATGGGACCGGTACTCCTGGGCTCGAAGTCGTTAGTCCCCGCTCCGATCGTATGATCGCCCCAATCCAGCGGCCGGCCGATCCGCCTGATTTGCGCTAAAGCATTTAGCGCGAACAAAAAAATGGGCAAGTGAAGCCGCGGCCGAATTGGATTTATCCATTGTTTGACCAATATCGTTTTAGAAGCGTTCGGACTTGCGACCGAGCGCAAGGAGCGGAATTGCACTAGCGAAGTTTCACGATCGGAATGCCAATAAGACCGATCGGACATCGATCTTATTGACAGTCAAACCCACGATTTCGCTGGTTTTTGGGGTCTGGCGGATTCGAGCCCGAGTTTTCTTTAAGGGGCCCGTTTATGACCAGCCGACAGCCGTTTGCCTCAAATTTTCCACGACTTGCCGCCGCCAGCGCGCTGGCGTTGGGGCTGTTGGAAGCGCCAATTAGCCGCAGCTTTGCCCAACAGGCCGGACCCGATTCAGCAGACCCCGCCGAAATCCGGCGTCGGTTTGAAGAGCGGGCTTTGCCGGAAGAGCCTGAGGATCCTGACCTCGACGTAATACCTGGACCCGAGCCGGCGCCGCCGGAAGAGGACGCGTTACTTTCCTTCGTCTTAAGCGCGGTATCCATCGACGGGGCGACGGTTTTCGATCCGGTCGAATTCGGTCCGGCCTACACGGACTATTTGACGCGTTCGGTCACGTCGGACGATGTCGAGATTATCCTTTCGCGGATCACGGAGATGTATCGCGAAAGGGGCTATTTCCTATCCCGTGCGATCGCGTTGCCTCAGGACGTCGACAGCGGGATGCTGCGAATAAATGTGGTCGAGGGCTTTATCGAAACCGTCAAGCTTGCAGGCGACGTTCCGGACCCGGATCTCATTCGGTCCTACACAGACCGTATCGTTGCGCAGCGGCCGCTCACACTAGGTTTGTTCGAGCGCACGCTTTTCCTGATCAATGACTTGGCCGGACTGTCCGTTGGTGTGAGCCTGGATGCCACCGATGGCAGTTCAGGGGCCTATGAACTCACGCTCAAGATCACCTACGATGCGGTCGACGGCAGCGCTTACATGGACAATCGCGGAACGCGCGCTGTCGGCCGATATCAGACTTGGCTGAGTGGTGGCGTGAATTCCATTTTCGGCACTGGCGAGCGGTTTCAGTTGGGACTGTTTACCGTGCCGAATCAGCCGAAGGAGCTGATTTATCTCGATGTCCGGTACGAACAACCGATCGGCCGCAACGGGACATATGTCTCGCTCGCCGGATCCCGAAGCGATTCCGATGCCGGCGGGCGGCTGAAGGCGCTCGACACGGAAAGTGAATCTTATTCGGGCACGGTAAGAGTCGGCCATCCGGTCATCCGTACACGCCGCCAAAATCTTTGGTTGGTCGGGTCGTTCGGTTACTTGGAAAGCCGTGAAGAACGGGATGGTGCGATACGTTTTGAGGATCGGACGCGGGTCGCACGATTGCGCACGACTTATTCGCTTGCGGACACTCTGAGTGGCACCACCCGGTTTAGTTTCGAAGCGAGCAAAGGATTGGAGATTTTTGGGGCTTCGCGTCGCGGTGCCGCAAACTTGTCGCGCTCCACGGGCCGAAGCGACTTTTTTAAGGTCACAAGCGACGTCTCACGCGTCCAGGAACTGGTCGGCGGTTTCACGCTGGCCCTTGCGGCGCGGGCTCAGAAATCGTCGGTGCCGTTGCTGTCATCGGAAGAGTTTGGCGTCGGCGGAAGTCGCTATGGCCGCGGATACGACTCGTCTGAAATAACCGGCGACGATGGCGCGGCCGGACTTGCGGAGCTTCGTTTCGATGCGGAGATCAACGAAACGTACCTGAAGTCTGTTCAGGTCTATGGCTTCTATGATGTTGGCGCCGTGTGGAACACTTTGCCAGGCGGCAAATCCGCGCGCGAGTCGCTCGCGTCGGTCGGCGGCGGGGTCAGGCTTACCGTCACGTCCTCGGTCTTTGCGACGATCGAGGTGGCAAAGCCGCTGACCCGAACTGTGGCGAATGAAGGTGACGACGACGCGCGGGCTTTTTTCTCCTTTGCCGCACGATTCTAGATCTCAGCGAAGGCGCGCGGTGACCTATTCATCAACTTCATCCGTGTCGAGCTGGCCGGACACGCGGCGCCGGACATGCGACCAGGAAATCCCAATCGCCATGATGCTGGCGATGATCACGAGCACCAAGTAAGTCAGAACTTTGGTCTGGGTCAGGTCGAGCGGGCCATAATCCACAAGCACCCAAACCAGCGCGGCGAAAAATGCGCCGGCGAGGATCAGGCCGATGGGTCCGATCGAGCGCCACGTCGCGCGCAAGTAAATCACGAACAAGATAACGATCACGACGCCGGCGAGAGCTTTTAACGGCACATTCTCCGACGGTGCGCTTGTGACCCAGTGGTAATAGGACGCATCCGGATTGAAGGTGCCCATCACCAGCACCAGGGCGATCACCCAGCGCACGAAGAAATTCTTCGACGTGAAATTTGGTCCGGCCATTGTCCCTGCTCCCGCCCCGCAGCCTATCGAATTGTTTTCAGCCACTGCAACTATTGAAAATTCCAATGCAAATTGATGGTGCCTCGCCATTGAACGGACACCTCGCAAGGCCAATATCCCGCCCGCTTACGACGCGATTTGCGCTGACTCAGGGAGAAGAAATACATGACGCGGGTTTGGGTACCATTGTTTGTGGCGGCACAGTTGGCGGTGGCGACCGCCGCGATTGCCGCGCCCGACACACTCTCGGCTGGCATCGTCGGAGCCACGGGCGATGGGATCGGGGAGGTGACGTTGATCGATTCGCCGCATGGCGTCCTGCTGCGTGTCCAGATTGCGCGAGGTGGATTGCCGGCCGGCGCGCACGGCATGCATTTGCACGCCGTTGGGAACTGCAGCGACATCGGAGAATTCAAGCTCTCCAAGGGACACATCAATGTCGACGGCCGCGCGCACGGTCTGCTGAACCCGGACGGACCGGACAATGCGGATCTGCCCAACCTGATCGTGCGCGAAGATGGCAGCGCCGATGTCGAACTGTTTACTGAGCGTGTGCGCATGGACGATGGTCCGGCCATGTTGCTCGATTCCGATGGTTCAGCCCTGGTGATTCACGCCAACGCGGACGACCACATGACCCAACCAATCGGCGGCGCCGGGCCGCGAATCGCCTGCGCGGAAATCAATCGGTAGGCGGGTATCCGTATAAAGTGCGCCCGGATTTGGCGGCCCCGCCCAAATTGGGAGACATGGACGTTTTAGAGGACGCAGTCCGCCGTCTGACGCTGCCAGGCGCTGGCGGCGATGGTGTCGAGGTCCGACATTTTGGGTGCCCAGCCAAGGATTTCCTTGACCAAGTCAATGTCGGCGACGATCTCCGGGGCGTCGCCCGGGCGCATTGGACCGTCTTCCGTCGGCACGTCTTGCCCACTGGCACGCACGACAGCCGCTATGACCTCTTTGACGGAATGGCCCAAGCCGCTGCCAATATTGAGTAGGCCCGACGGCCCGCCGGACAACACGTGGGCCACGGCACGCACAAAGGCGTCGGCCACGTCCGTCGGGTGAACGAAGTCGCGCACGGGCGTGCCGTCTTCGGTTTCGTACTCGGTGCCGAATATGGTCACGGCTTTGGTTTTGCCGAGCGCCGCGCGAACCGTTGCCGACATAATATCTGTATGGTCGATCGAAGGACGGCCCGCTTCCCGGTCCGGATCGGCACCAGCGACATTGAAGACACGCAGCGCGAGCCAATCCATGTCGTGGACGCGCGCGAAATCGGGCAGCGTCGTTTCGGCCATCATTTTGCTGGTGCCATAAGGCGTCAGCGCATCGAGGGGCTGATCCTCGTCCACGGGATTGACCTCCGGCATGCCGTATACGGCTGCGGAGCTGCCATAAACGAGCTTGTAGACGCCCGCTTCGGCCATCGCGCGGAACAGAGTCAAACTGCCGACCATGTTGGTTCGGTAGTAGTTATCCGGTTCAAATATTGAAACCGGATCGACAACGAGACCCGCCAGATGGACGACGGCGTCCGGACGGAGACGCAAAAACATCTCGGAAAGACGTTCCCGATCACAAATATCGCCGAGTTCCAGCTCGCCCCACTGGACAAGGTCGCGCGAACCCGTGCTCAAATCATCGTATACCACCGGGGTATAACCGCCGGCGGCCAATGCCTTGCAGATATGGCTGCCGAGGTAACCGGCGCCGCCGGTTACCAAAATCGTTCCCGATCCATTCATGGCTTCATGCTTATTTGGGCGATCGCGAGCACGCGTTAGAGGCGCCGTCCGCTGCTTGCCGGCGAAAACTGTAATACTTAAAAGTAGAGCGTAAAGCCTAACGCTCAATAGCGGAAGGACACGCTAACCGCGCCAAATTTATCCGCGCTTGGTTGTCCTTCGAATTCTCGGGTGCGAAAGACTTGCGTGTAGCTGATGCGCACGGCGCGAAAGACTAAAGCCGCGCCAGCTTGAAAATCGCCAACCCACCGAATTTTTTTTACGCTATGACTGGAAGAGAACGTGTTGCCGTCGAGGAATATATTGCGCGCGATATAGCGCCCTTCGGCCCCGCCAAAAATGTACCAGCCCCAGTCGTTGGAGGGCACGAAAGCATCCGATCCCGGAAGGCTCGGCCGGATGCGCGGCGGCCCAAAGTCTTCCGGAAGGTTTTGCCCAATGCGCACCGTCGCGCTGGCGGATGGGAAGGTCCAAATGTTGCCGACGGTCAAACCGACCGCCGGTATGCCGTCGACGGCGAGTCCGCCCAAGTCGAACTCAACGACTTTCCGCCATTGCCGCTCGGCCGTAATAAGTATGCCTGGTTCGTTGCTTAGTTGATTGTCCCAACCGAGCGGGCGCGTGGTTTGAATCACCTCATGGACGAATTTTTGCGTCGGTTCCGCGAGTGATGCCGGACCAACCACGCCCAATGCCACTTCCAAACTGTCGCGCCGCGTTTCCGTTGCGCTGTGGATCGACATCGCGCCATACAGCCATCCCGCGTAGGGGCGGTCTTCGACGATCAACGCCTCCTGCGCAATATTGTCAGGGGTAAACATCAGCTGGCCGGCGGAGTAGCCGATGCGCCGGTCGCCCTCCGGGTCGAACTGCGGCAAGGTCTCGAACAACGGGCTGGTCCAGCCGGGAGCTTCGTCGCCCGGCGAAACCCATGACACGCGAATGCCATTGGTATAATGGCGATCCGTGTTGACCACACGATCGTTCTCGACCGCGACGGTCAGCGTACCAAGTTTCGTATCGTCCTCTTCCGCTGCCGCGGCAAGCGGCGCGATCGTGAGGCAAATACCGACAAATGTCCTAGCAATTAAGTGGTTTGAGATGCGCCATATATTGGCGCCGGTTATTAAATCCATTTGAGCTTTTTCATCGCCCAGATTTCCGCCGCACCCATGGCTAGGATTGCGCCGACGGTGATCGCGAATCCCCATGGGTTTTGGAGGCCGGGCATGCCGCCTACGTTTACGCCAAGGAGACCGGTAAGCAAACTTGGTGGCAAAAATATGGCGGCAATTACGGTCAGCACATAAGTGTTGCGATTAAGCTGATCACCGATGCGGTTGGCGAGTTCGTCTTGAATGACGGCCGCGCGTTCGCGCGCCTCATCCAGGTCCTCGATGTACCGGGTGATTCGGTCCGCAACTTCACGCAACCGCGCGCTCGATATCTCGTCCATCCACGGCACGGATTCGTGCGGCAAGCGCGCCATCACGTCGCGTTGCGGCGCGAGATAGCGGCGAAGCCCGATCGCGGTGCGCCGAAAATGGCGGAGCTCGGTCCGCGCCGCGCGGTCCTCGGCGGTGAGGACGATTTCCTCAAGCCCATCGATTTCATCTTCGAGCTCGTTCAACACTGGGCCCATACGGTCGATCAGGCGGTCCGAGATCATGGCCAAAAATGCGCCAGGGCTGTCCGCGCCGCGTCCATCGTCTATCGCGGCGCGAATATCCGACACGGCGGAAACATTGCGGTGGCGCAGCGAGATGATCCGTCCTGGCTCGACCCAGAGACGGATCGCAACCATGTCTTCCGGATCGGCACCCGGGTTCGTGTTGACGCCGCGCAACAAAACCAACAATGCATCACCGAGCCGGAGAAGCCGCGGACGAACTTCGCGCGTCAAAAGAATCTCCGCGGTTAATGCATCCAAGCCGCTTTCATGTCGCAGCCAGTGAATGGCATCGGCGCCCGCATAGTCCAGGTGTACCCACAATAGCCCTTGGTCAGCAGACCAAGCGCGCACGCCATCCCAATCGAGGGTGTGGCCGCCTCCTTGGCCATCAAGTCGATAGGCGCAGACCAAGCCGCCGTTTGTCTGCATGGTCAATTTGCCCTCGATGCGCCCGGGACCGCGCCCTGCACTTCAATGAAGACGCGCGTGATGTCCGAATAGCGTGTCTTGATTTGGCGCTCTAGAATCGTGATCGTCGTTTCCACATCGCCGGCCGAAATGGTGTCCGCGAAATCAACACTCATTGTCAGAAGGATATGCTGTGGGCCAAGGTGGAGCGTCCGGAGCTCGTTGACCGCCGCAATGTGTCGCTCCTTTAGGGCGAGCCTCCGTATGCCGTCATTGACATGCGGCAAGGCGCTTTCACCGGTCAGGAGCCCTTTGCATTCATACGCGAGCATCGCCGCGGTTGCGGCCAAGACCAAGCCGATCAAAATCGATGCGACACCATCAAGAACCGGCATGTCTAGTGTCTGGCTGAGCCAAATGCCGATCAACGCGATCAGCAATCCGAGCATTGCGGCGGTGTCTTCAAACAGCACGGTAAACAAAGCCGGATTCTTGCTCTGCCGGACCGCTTCAAAATAGCCAAGGTCGCCTTTGCTCTTTTTGAACTCGAGAAACGCGATGGTCCAGGCGACACTTTCGAAAACAATCGCGAGGCCGAGGACGATATAATTGATATGGACGCTGGTAATTTCGTGGGGGTCTTGCACCTTCTGGATGCCCTCATACAGCGATATGCCCGCGCCCAGTCCGAAAATCAAAATGGCCACAACGAAACTGTAAAAGTAGATCTCCATCCCGTAGCCGAACGGATGCTTCTCGTCCGCCGGCCGGTCCGCACGTTTTAGGCCATAGAGCAACAGCACCTGATTGCCGGTATCGACCAAGGAATGGATTGCTTCGCTAAGCATGGCCGACGAACCGGTATAGGTCGCGGCGCCGAATTTTGTCACGGCGATCAGGCCGTTCCCAGCGAGCGCGGCCAGGATAACCTTTTTCGAGCCGTGACCAGCCATAACGTTCTTCCCCCAAAAAGTACGCGGCCAGTCAAAGTCTATGTGTAGAATCTAAAGAGTGTTTTAAGCCCGTCGACGCGTTAGGCGACCGATTTACTGGCAATCTCGAAAACGTCTTTCGACAGCGATTCCGCGGCCAAAATCCGTTCCAGCTGACCGCGCATGAGCGCCTGCCGATCGGTATCGAACCGCCGCCAGCGGCCGAGCGGCGGCAACAAGCGGGCCGCGACCTGCGGATTTGTGCCGTTCAACGCCAGAACCTGGTCGGCGAGAAAGCGATAGCCGCTTCCGTCCGCCGCATGAAATCGTACGGGATTGCCGTTGGCGAAGACGCCGATCAAGGCACGGACCTTGTTCGGGTTCGATCGAGTGAATTTTGGATGCTCGAGGAGTGATTTAACCGTTTCAAGCGTATCGGGGTGCGTTGATCTTGCTTGCAAAGCGAACCACTTGTCGATCACCAGGGGGTCGTTTTCGTAGCGGCCATAAAAGTCGTTCAAGGCATTCTCGCGTTCGGGCCCGTCACGATCGCCCAAGAGTGCTAAGGCCGCCATGCGGTCCGTCATATTGTCCGCTTCGTAATATTGTTCTTCGACCAGTGCCCTTAAGGGTGACTCTTGTGCCAAGTCGAGGAATGCGAGCGCGCGATTCTTGAGCGCGCGTCGCGCGGCATCCGGCGCATCGGGGCGATAAGTTTCGTTGGTTTGATTTTCCCGATAGACGGCTGAAAACTGATCCGTCAATTGGCTTGCTAAGGTTTGGCGGAGTGCTTCCCGGGCCGTATGAACCGCATCGACATCCACGACACTCATTTGATCCGCCAGATAGTCTTCGCTTGGTAACGTAAGTGCTTCGGCACGCATCGCCTTGTCCAATGACGCATCGTTCAGCAATTTGGCGATGCCATCCATAAATACCGGATGGGGTTCGGATATCGCGCCGTCCCGCGCGGCAGAGATCATTTCGAGCAAGACGCGTGTCGCGAATTGCTGACCGGCCTCCCAGCGATTGAAGGGGTCCGTGTCGTGCGCCATCAGAAAGCCAAGATCCTCGGGCGCGCGATCGAACGTGAGCCTAATCGGCGCAGAGAACCCGCGATTCAGGGAAGGTACGGGCGGGCTTTGTACATCTCGAAAGCGGAGCGTTTGCTGCGGACGTGAAATAGAAAGCACCCGTGACGTCGGATGGTCGCCCGACGGATCTTCGTCCGAGCGCAACAGCACGTCGTTGCCGGCGCGGTCGAGCAACGCAAGGGACAACGGAATCTGCATCGGCTGCTTGTCCGGCTGCCCGGGCGTCGGCGGTACCGTCTGCTCGATATGTATTTCGTAAGTCTTTGCTTGGGGATCATAAGTGTCGGAAATGGTGAGTTCCGGCGTCCCCGCCTGGTGGTACCAACGTTTGAACTGCGCCAGGTCAGCGTCGTTGGCATCCGCCATGGCCGCGACGAAGTCATCGCATGTCACGGCTTGGCCGTCATGGCGCTCGAAGTACAGATCGATGCCTTTGCGGAAGCCTTGATCGCCGAGCAAAGTGTGCATCATGCGGATGACTTCGGCACCCTTCTCGTAAACGGTCGCCGTGTAGAAATTATTGATCTCGATGTACGACGCCGGGCGCACGGGATGGGCGAGGGGACCCGCGTCCTCTTGAAACTGACGCGCGCGGAGCAACCGGACATCTGAGATTCGTTTCACCGGCGCTGACCGCATGTCGGCCGAGAACTGTTGGTCGCGAAAGACCGTCAATCCTTCTTTCAAACTGAGTTGGAACCAATCGCGGCAGGTCACGCGGTTTCCGGTCCAGTTATGAAAATACTCGTGAGCGACGATCGACTCGATCAGTTCGTAGTCCGTATCCGTCGCGGTTTGCGGGTTCGCGAGGACATATTTGGCGTTGAACAAGTTGAGGCTCTTGTTCTCCATTGCGCCCATATTGAAATCACTGACCGCAACGATATTGAACAGATCCAAATCATATTCGAGACCGAAAACCTCTTCATCCCAGCGCATTGCGCGTTTGAGCGAGTCTAACGCATAGCCGCAACGATCTTCGTTGCCATGCTCAACAAAGATACGCAGCGCGACGTCGCGGTTTGACGCCGTACGAAACGTCTCCTCGACCATCGCCAAGTCGCCGGCGACGAGGGCGAACAAATAACTGGGCTTCGGGAAGGGGTCGTGCCACGTGGCAAAATGCCGGCCGTCATCCAACATGCCGGATTCGGTCAAGTTGCCGTTTGAAAGCAAGACGGGCGCCGCCTTCCGGTCGGCCCGAATGGTCACGGTATAAACCGCCATCACGTCGGGCCGGTCGGGAAAGTAGGTTATCCGGCGAAAGCCTTCTGCTTCGCATTGCGTGCAGAATATGTCGTTGGAAACATAGAGGCCTTCCAACCGCGTGTTTTCGGCTGGCCGACAGAGTGTCTCGATCTCCACGGTGGCGCGTGCGCCGACCTCATTTATCGTCAAGCTGGATTCGTCAACCGCGTAGCCGTCGGGCGACACCGGTTGCCCGTCGACGGATATCGATACCAATGTAAGATCTTCGCCATCGAGCACGAGGGGTGCCGCGCTGTCGCCTCGTCGGACGACCGAAAGACGCGCACGAACACGGGTTTCGGTTTGTCCGAGGTCGAACTCTAGCGAGACCGCCTCGACGTCATATACGGGCGGTTTGTAGTCTTTGAGATAGATCGGTTCCGGGTGCGCTGCGTCCATGGTCCATCCATAGCGCAGCCACCCGATGACGCAAGCTTGTTTGCGCGCAGAACCGCGATTTTATGCGTAGGCGATCTCTGAAACGATCTCCGCCGCATCCGACAAAGCCCGGCTCCGAGGGGAACCCGGCTGCAAACGCGGGTGATAGAGCATACGGATCGCCAGCTTGTCCCACTCTGAATAGCCCTGCGTGCGCTCCGCCGAGTGACGATGCGCAAGCGAAGAAGAAGCGTTGACGCCGCTTTTCGGACCAGGCCAATGATTGTCGAAGCCTAATGCGTGCATGAATTCGTGATGCAGGCAATCCTCGAAGCCTTTGCGAAGGCGGATCCGGCCATGCCTCAGCTCGCCGGCGCGGCCCCGCGTATGCGTGAAGCAAACACTGCGGGATTCCGGACCGTAGATCTGTTTCATTTCCGCTTCAGAAACGAAATAGACGGTGATGACGTTGTCCGATGTTCGCTTACCTGAAGCGTATTTGAAGTGCAGTCCGGTCAAGTCGGACGTTTCTTCAACCAGGTCTTTCATGGTGTCGCGATAAGCCGCCGCGTCGGCGCCCCGCGATCGTACGATCACGGGTTTCGTCCATTTCCGCACTTTGCCCGGGCGCGGGCCCGGATCGGATTGTGTCGTCCGCATCAGCGCTAGGGTATCGAAGAACTTCAGTAGATCTTGATCGTTAATCCCGGCCGCCCTTACCAGGGGAATTCCACCAACGATCGAGGTGGCCGCCAAGCTTGCTGTGCCTAGCAGAACGTCTCTGCGTCCGAGCATAATATTGCTCCCCGACTTGCGATGTATAATTGGCTAGGGTCGTCCCTAAAACGTCCCACAGAAATCCTAATTGAATGTATATCGATCCAATCTCGGGGCTAGGATTGGGCGCCCGGCATTCGGCGTCCGCCCCCACCGAGATCGGCGTGTGTGGCAAAGACCTCGGATTCGGGCGGACGAACGATTTTCGATTATCATGGTCGGACTGTGGCCCGCCCAAGCGGGCTCGGATTGGCGCCGAAAGGTCTGTCGTATCGCGCAATGTTTCGATCACCGGCTGACAAGTCATTTCTGAAGCGCTTGGCCGCGATCATTTTGATCGCGGAAGTATTGGTTGTGGCCGGTTGCTATCTGATTTTCGGCGCGCCCTATTGGCCGGTGATGGCGATTTGGGGCGGGGCGGCGGTGTTTGCCGCAATCGTGGGCTGCAGTGCGCTGTTCAGCCCGGACTACAATCGCTTCAATCCAATCCCCGAGTTACTGAAGGGGAAATCGCCTCGGCGTGCCGGCGGTACGTATCCGGGTTTTGGGCTCCATGAAGACCCGGCCGTTCGTGTTCATCGCGAGCAGGAGTTTTCGGAGCGGCGTGAGCGCGACGAAGTCGCCGCCGCTTGGCTCAAATTCGGGACCGGTGAGGACCGCGGCGGGCGCAAGCCCAAGTCGAAACAGACGGCGCCGTATGTGTGGATTTTTGGTCCACTCATCGCCATCGTCCTGATATTCGCGTTCCTCGTCTGGGGCGGAATTGACCCGGCGCCTTAGTCAAGCGGGGCGTCTTCGATCTCCCAGGTGTGTCCGCGTCGCAAGACATCGTTCCAATCGGACGTGTTTTTCTCCACGGCTTGCGCGATTTGACCGTGCGCCGCCCGCTCATAGGTTGGTCGCGGGTCGCAGTAGAGAACGCCGATCGCAACCGGAAAATCGGGACCGGTCATGTTGGCGAGCAACATGGCGAGCGAATGATTGGTTTGGTCATGGACCAAAATGTCGGCTTCGGTCACGCCGTCTTCACCGATCGTCACGACTTCCAAAGCCATTGTTCCAGGCAGGAACCGGAGGCCTTTATCGCCGTTCGCGCCGAAAATCAGCGGCTTGCTGTGTTCCACGGTGATTTGCCGGTCGGCGGCGACAGCGCGATCGGTAAACTCGGCAAAAACATCATCGTTGTAGACGATGCAATTTTGGTAGATCTCGACGAAGGACGCGCCCTTATGCGCATGGGCCGTGGCAAGTACGCTGGTCAAGTGCTTGATCGATGTATCGACCGCACGGGCGACGAAGCGCGCGCCGCAGCCAAGCGCGACGGCGCAGGGCTTGACCGGGGCATCGATCGACCCCATCGGCGTCGACGGCGAACGCGTGCCAACGCGCGATGTCGGCGAAAACTGACCTTTGGTCAGGCCGTAGATCTCGTTGTTGAACAGCAAGATTTGAACATCGACATTGCGGCGCAGGATATGCAGCAAATGGTTGCCGCCAATGCTCAACCCGTCGCCATCGCCGGTGACCATCCAAACATCGAGATCCGGGTTGGCCATTTTTACGCCCGTCACGAAAGCGGGGGCGCGACCGTGGATCGTGTGGAATCCATAGGTTGACATGTAATAGGGCAGGCGGGACGAGCACCCGATCCCCGACACGAAAACCGTATTCTCCCGCTGCGCGCCAATGTCGGCGAGGGTCTTTTGCACGCCTTTCAGGATCGCGTAGTCGCCGCAGCCGGGGCACCAGCGGACCTCTTGGTCGGAGGCGAAATCGTTCGGCTTCAACTTGGCGACCGGTGTGTCGACAGTCATGTCAGCTCTCCAACGCGGCGTCGATCGCCGTCAGAATTTCGGAAACCTTGAAGGGTTGGCCGCTCACTTTGTTGAGGCCTTCGGCCCGCAACAGGAAGTCCGCGCGCAGCATGCGCACCAATTGGCCGCTGTTCATCTCCGGCACCAAGATCCGATCGTAGCCGGACAAGAGCTCCTCGAGGTTCCGCGGAAACGGATTGAGGTGGGTAACGTGGACGTGCGACACGTCCCGGCCCATGGCGCGGGCCTTGCGTACCGCTTGATCAATCGGGCCAAAGGTCGAGCCCCATCCAACCACGACAAGCGACCCGGACGCGTCGCCGAAGGTGACGGCTTGTTCCGGAATGTCGTTCGCGATGCCGGCCACTTTGGCCGCGCGCACCTCGGTCATGCGCTGGTGGTTCGCGGGATCATAGGAGATGTTGCCGCTGTCATAGTCTTTCTCGATACCGCCAATGCGATGTTCGAGGCCCGGCGTGCCCGGAATTGCCCATGGCCGCGACAAGGTGTCCGGGTCACGCAGGTAAGGTTGGAAGCCCTCGGTCTCGGTCCGAAAATCGACCGGGAACTTTTCGAGGGTGGCGACATCCGGGACGCGCCAAGGCTCCGACGCGTTCGCCAAGTAGCCGTCGGCCAGCACCATCACCGGTGTCATGTACTTCGTCGCGATCCGTACCGCTTCGATCGCCACTTCGAAACAGCTCGATGGCGAATGTGCTGACAAGACGGGGATGGGCGTGTCGCCGTTGCGGCCGTACATCGCCTGCATGAGATCCGATTGCTCGGTCTTGGTCGGCATGCCGGTGGAGGGGCCCGCGCGCTGGGTGTTGACGATCACCAACGGCAGTTCGGCAACCACGGCCAAGCCCATCGCTTCGGCTTTGAGCGCGATGCCCGGTCCGGAACTCGATGTCGCGCCAATCGCGCCGGCGTAAGACGCGCCAATCGCCGAGCACACCGCGGCAATCTCGTCTTCCGCTTGGAAAGTAATGACGCCTTGGTTCTTCAGACCCGACAAAATGTGCAAAAGCGGCGAAGCCGGCGTGATCGGATAGGAACCGAACATCAGCTTGAGTCCGGCAAGATCGGCGCCGATCGCCAGACCCCAAGCCATGGCCTCGCTGCCGGTCACGGCTCGATACAGGCCCGGCTCAATGTCGGCATGGGGGATGACGCGCCGCGACAGCCCGTCCGGCAATTCCGCGGTTTCGCCAAAGGCGTGGCCGGCGTTCAGCGCCGCGATATTCGCGTTCGCGATATCCTCGCGCTTCTCGAATTTTGTTTTCAGCCAATCGACGGTGGGCTGACGATCACGCCCAAACAACCACATGACGAGGCCCAGGGCCCACATGTTTTTGGATCGCAGACCCTCTTTTTGGCCAAGTCCGAACTTGGCGACCGCATTTAAGGTGTTCTGCGACATATCGACGGCCACCAATCGATAGCCTTCGAGGCTCGAGTCTTCGAGCGGGTTCGCGTCGTAGCCGGCTTTCTTCAGGTTCCGATCGGAGAAGGAACCGGTGTCGACAATCAAGGTTCCGCCTGGCGGCAGATCGCCGATGTTCACTTTCAGGGCCGCCGGGTTCATCGCCACTAGCACGTCCGGCGCGTCGCCGGCGGTCAGTACCTTGTGGGCGGCGAAATTAATCTGAAACGCCGAGACGCCAAAAGTCGTGCCGGCCGGCGCACGGATTTCCGCGGGGAAGTCCGGGAAGGTCGCGAGGTCGTTGCCTTGTATGGCGGTTGCCAGGGTGAACTGGCTGCCGGTGAGCTGCATGCCGTCGCCGGAGTCGCCGGCAAATCGGATGACCACCGACTCGCGTGATTCTTGGTCCACTCGTTCCAGCGAATGCGCGTCGTCGACGCTGACTGCCATGGCTTTCATTTGCTTACCTGCCGATCACGCGTTTTCAGCTTCGATCAGCTTCCAGTTATCGATCAATATAGGATCGTAAAGGCTTATGGCGTACTGGATTTGTCGCGGTTCCGGAAGCCCACAATATCGCTTTTTTTCTCATCCGTGGCGGGCGCGCCACGCTCAGGCCCCAGAACGCACCAGTCTCCCTCACAAAACGATAGTTAAGACTGCCATTTCTATAATGCAAGCGGTCATTTGGCACCAGCGAACGGGCCTCACAAGTTGGTGTTGGCACGCGCTTGATTTCGGTCTTCCCGGACCAGGCGATCGAGCGTTTGCCGCCGCTTTGCTCTTGCGATTGAATGGCGCCCGATTTCAACAGGGGGGCGTCCAGGCGGTGATGGCGATCCCCAGACCACAGGGAGGGCAGCAATGGCGGGGCGCTGGAAGAATCGGCCCGAGGGATCCAATTGGGGCGATTTCGGTCCCGACGATCAACTCGGGCGTCTTAATCTGCTTACCCCCGAGAAGGTGCGCCAAGGCATCGACGAGGTGCGGGAGGGCCTGACATTCTCCCTCAGCCTGCCCCTCGACCTGCCGGGTGGGAACCTGCTGAATCCTCGCCGGCACCCGCCGCGGCTCGCCGCCACGGTCCGCGAAGGGCGCGCCAACTTTCTTTATCCCTTCGCGCTCGAGAATCCGGAGCACACCGATGTCGTGTGCGACGACACGGTTTTGCTCACGCTCCAATATTCCACGCAGTTCGATAGCCTGGCGCATGTCGGCCACATGTTTGACGCCGACGGCGACGGCGCGCCGGAACCAGTTTTCTACAATGGCTGGCGCGGCGGCGAGGATGTCCTTGGTCCGCCTGCGGCGCATGGCGAGGCTGAGGGGCCGGTGGTTGAGGGGACGCAGGCGCGTGCGCTCGGCATCGAGAACATGGCGGCAAAAGCCGTTCAGGGCCGTGGTGTGATGATCGACGTGGAACGCCATTGCGGGCGCGCCCGTGAGTGGATCGGGTACGACAGCTTGATGAAGATCTGCGACACCGATGGGGTCGAGGTGGATACAGGCGATATCGTGTGCCTGTACACCGGTTTCGCGGATTTGCTGATTGAAATGAATGGCGCGCCGGACGACCGCGTTCACAACTCCTGCGCGGTCTTGGATGGCCGTGACGCCAAACTCCTGAATTGGATCACCGATAGCGGCTTATCGATTTTGATCGCCGACAATTACGCGGTCGAAGGCCACCCAGCGCGGACTCCGGGCGACAATCATCACGCAGCCTTGCCACTTCACGAACATTGTCTGTTCAAACTCGGAATTCACCTCGGCGAACTTTTCAATTTGGGCGAGCTCGGTCGATGGCTCCGCGATCACGGTCGGACGCGCTTCTTAATCACCGCCTCACCGCTCCGGCTGCCGGGCGCGGTCGGTTCGCCGGTGCCCGCCGTCGCAACGGTTTAGCCGGCCGCTGTCTTGACCCGGACCAATCGGTCTGGCCAAAGTCTGGCCGCAAATAGGTCGCGCCAAAATGAAGCATCGGGAGGAAGCAATGCGCGGATTGATGATGGACACACAGCTCATGATTTCGTCGCTGTTGCGATATGCGGCGGATTATCATGGCGACCGCGAGATCGTCAGCCGCATGATCGACGGGTCGATCCACCGCACCAACTACCGCGAAACGCACAAGCGAGCCCAGCGATTGGCACATGCGCTCGAGCGTCTGGGCGTCAAGTCGGGCGATAGGGTGGCAACGATCGCTTGGAACAATCACCGCCATTTTGAAACCTATTTCGCTGTTCCCGGTATCGGTGCGGTTTGCCATACGATCAATCCGCGTTTGTTCGGAGAACAGATCGTCTACATCGCGAACCATGCCGAGGATCAGTTTCTCTTTCTGGACTTGACGTTCGTGCCACTGGTGGAGTCGATCGCGCAGGAACTGAGCACGGTCAAAGGCTACCTCCTGATGTGCGGTGCAGACGAAATGCCAGAGACTTCGCTTGAGAACGTAATGTGCTACGAGGACCTGCTGGCCGCTGAGTCCGATCACTATGACTGGCCGGTCTTTGACGAGAACACCGCCTCGTCGCTCTGCTACACCTCCGGCACGACCGGCAATCCGAAAGGCGTGCTGTACAGCCACCGCTCGACCGTGCTGCACACATTATGCGTCATGGGTGCCGACACCATCGCCATCGCCAACCGCGATACACTGCTCGCGATCGTACCAATGTTCCACGCCAACTGTTGGGGCACGCCTTATGCCTGTGCGGCATGCGGTGCGAAAATCGTTTACCCCGGCCCGTTCATGGACGGTGACAAGCTGCATGAGCTGATCGAAGCAGAGGGCGTCACCGTGGCGTTGGGGGTGCCGACGGTTTGGCTTGGCCTGATCAACTACATGCAAGCGAACGACAAGCGCATCGACACGATCGAACGGACCGTGATCGGTGGCACGGCGATACCGGCCAGCATGCTGCGCACGCTCGAAGATGACTATGGTGTCCAGGTGTTTCACGCATGGGGCATGACAGAAACCAGCCCCTTGGGAACCACCGGGCGCCTCAAAGCGGGCGAAGACGCGCTCGACACAGACACGCAAACCGCGTTGAAGCTGAAACAGGGGCGCGGCATTTACGGCGTGGAAATGAAGATCGTGGATGACGACGGAAAGGAACTGCCGAAGGACGGCGTCGCGTCAGGCGAGTTAATGATCCGCGGCCCTTGGATCGCCAAAGGCTATCTCAAAGAGGAGGGCGGCGCCGTCTTGGATGCCGATGGCTGGTTCCCAACCGGCGACATTTCGACGCTCGATCCCGAAGGGCGCATGCAAATCACGGATCGCGCGAAAGACGTCATCAAGTCAGGGGGCGAATGGATCTCGTCGATCGAACTCGAAAACACCGCCATGGGTCATCCGGGCGTCGCGGAAGCTGCCGTGATTGGTTTGCCGCACCCGAAATGGGACGAACGGCCTCTGCTTATCGCCGTGCGTTCGGAAGGCAGCGAGGTGACCGGCGAGGAACTTACCGATTTTTTAGCGCGCAAAGTGGCGAAGTGGTGGCTGCCGGATGATGTCGTGTTCGCCGATGAACTACCGCACACGCCCACGGGCAAGGTCTTGAAGACACGCTTGCGCGAAATTTACGCCAACTACACCTTACCAACTGCGCGGGATCAAAGCGCCGCGACCGGCTAGCTCTGCACGAATTCACGTTGGAGGCAGCGTGCGCACAAAAAGACCGGCGCCGGCCATGGGTTCCGGCGCCGATCCTTATCGTGGAAAAAGTGGTCTTGCGTTAGGGGGCCTGCCGGTTTGCCCAGGCGAGCACCGCAGCGAATACGGCAAACGCGGCAATCGCGAAGATCAAGAATGCAGTATCTGCGCCCGTCATCGGCAATCCCTCTCGATACAGTGGCGAGAGGGTCGCGCGATTCAGTCTGGCCGTCTTTGACATAGGTTAGTTTTTCGACGGGTTAGCAAAACCAAGATCCAGCACCCGACAGATGGGCGCGGCGCAGCTGTTCAGATTCAATCACGGCGCCGATACCGGCCCAGCAGTTGCGCGCGCAGACGTCGATCGCTTCGTCGACACCCAAGGTCTCAACCAGGTTGCGGGCAAACGCCGCTTGGGAGTCTTTGGCTTGCGTCGCTGTTTCGGTTGCTTGGGTCTGCATCGTTCGGCTCCATGTCTGGGTGCGTTCCGTCCGTCTGATGCAGGGATTGTTGCGGATTTGAGGGCGCCGCGCTGTGACCTAAGTCGACGGCGACCAGTGATCCTTTTCACACTGACGTGGAGTTCGTTCGGTGGCGTGTGCTGACGACGCCATCAATCAGCGAGCAGTTCTTTTGAAAGATTGATCCGGTGCGCCGGCGGCGCGCGGTCTAGGCGACGGCTTCGGTCCCGAGCAGGGTGGTTCGGTGCATGACGCGGCGTTCGGTCGCGGCGTCAAACGGCGTGACGAGATGCATGGTCGAGCGGTTGTCCCACATCAGCACGTCGTCCGGACGCCACTTGTGTCGATAGACGAAGCGGTCCTGGCTCGCCCACTCGGTCAGGTCGTCGATGAGGGCGCGCGCTTCAGCGTCCGAGAGTCCTTCGATCTGTTCCATGTAGATCGGGCTCAAGTAAATCGACTTGCGGCCGCTGACCGGATGCGTGCGCACAAGTGGGTGGGTCACCGGTGGCACGGTCGCCAACTCCTCCGGCTTCATCGGCGGCAGGTCCTTCTTGGCGCTGCGCATATATTCGAAGCTGTGCCGTGCCTTGAGCCCCTCGATACGCCCGCGCAAGTCGTCGGGCAGCGTGTCATAGGCGGCGCGCAGGTCGGCGAACAGCGTATTGCCGGCGTCGCTCGTGGTTTCAATGCCGTGCAGGATCGCGCCATTGCAGGGAATCGACCGGTAACAGCTATCGGTGTGCCAATTCTGCGTGGTGCTGACGAACTGAACCGTTTCGTGCTTTGGCGGCAAAATCTCGCCATCGTCACCGACGTTGGTCAGATTGAATATCTCAGGGTGAGTGACCGCGCGATTCTCGGCTTGCGGAAAAATTTCCAACTCGCCGAACCGCTGGCTGAATGCGATTTGCTCCGCATCCGTTATCCGCTGATCGCGAAAAACAAGCACACAATGTTCGATCCACGCGGCGCGCAGCGCGTCCACGGTGGCGTCATCCAGATCGTCCGCCAAGTTGACGCCTGAAATCTCCGCGCCGAGGCACGGATGCAACTTCCTGATAGTCAGTTTCATCGTGCCTGTCTCCGAAATCCCGAACCCCACATAGCCAATATTCTATCGCAATTGGTCGTGGCCAGAATTGCGCCGGGCGTGGATCAGACCCAACCGGAATGTAGCGTCCTTACGCCGCCAACTTGCTGTCGTCGTGGAAGCGTTGGCCTTTGTCAGCCATGTCGCGGAGCAGCTTCGGCGGGGTGAAGCGGTCGCCGTGGCGTTGGGCGAGGCGGTCGCAGGCCGCGACGAAATCCTCGATGCCGACCATATCGACCAACGATAAGGTGCCGCCGGTATAGGGCGGGAAGCCCCAGCCGAGGATCGAACCGACATCGGCGTCCGCGGCGCTGGTCAGCACGCCTTCTTCGAGGCAGCGCGCGGTTTCGATCGCTTGGACGTACAGCATGCGTTGCTTGAGGTCCTCGACATCCGGCTGTTCGTCGGCCAATGGGAATTCGTCGGCAAGACCGGGCCACAGGCGTTTCCGTCCGGTTTCCGGATAGTCATAGAATCCTTTGCCGGATTTGCGGCCCAAGCGGCCGAGCTTTTCGACCATAGCGCTCATTACGTCCTCACCCGGCGGCGCGATATAGGCATCGCCCAGATCGGCCTTGGTTTGCTGAGCCACCTTGTGCATCAACTCGATCGAGACTTCGTCGCTCATGCCGAGCGGTCCGACGGGCATGCCTGCGAGCTTGCCGGCGTTTTCAATCAGCGCGGGTTTGACGCCTTCGGCGAGCATGGCGAGGCCCTCGCGCACATAAGTGCCGAACACACGGCTGGTGTAGAAGCCACGGCTGTCGTTCACCACGATCGGCGTTTTGCGGATGCGCTTCACGTAATCCATCGCCTTGGCGAGGCATTCGTCGCTGGTCTTTTCGCCTTCGATGATTTCGACCAACGGCATTTTGTCGACCGGCGAAAAGAAATGCAGGCCGATGAAGCTCTCCGGCCGCGCGCTGGCTTCGGCCAACCCGGTAATCGGCAGTGTGGAGGTGTTCGACGCGAACACGGCGTCCTCGCCGATCACCGCTTCGGCCTTTTTCGTGACATCCGCTTTGATGTCGCGGTGTTCGAACACGGCTTCGATGACCATTTCGCAGCCGGCGAGGTCGGCGAAGTCCGTCGTCGGTTTGATGAGGTCGAGCACTTTGTCGCGTTCGTCGGAGGTCATGCGGAAGCGGGCGACGCGCTCGGCAAGCAGGCCTTCAGTGTAGCCTTTGCCTTTTTCGGCGAGCTTCGCATCGGTATCGAGCAGAACCACCTTGAGGCCCGCCATCGCGGTGACGTAGGCAATGCCCGCGCCCATCATGCCGGCGCCGAGCACGCCGATTTTGGAGTATTGGGCCGTCGGCACACCTTTCGGGCGGCTTGCGAGCTTGTTGGCCGCGCCCATGTTGATGAACAAGCTGCGCATCATGTTTTTTGCGACCGGGCCGAGCAGCAGGTTGGTGAACCAGCGCGCTTCGGCGCGCAGGCCGGTGTCGATGTCGACCAGCAGGCCTTCGTAGACGCAGCTCATGATCGCCTGAACCGCCGGATAGTTGCCGCGGCTTTCGGCATGCGCCATGGCGTTGCCTGCGACGAAGGTTTCCATCGCGCGCGGCCCCCACACGCCGCCGCCGGGGATCTTGTAGCCCTTTCGGTCCCACGGCTGAGAGGCGTCCGGCTTGTCGGTTAGCCAGGTCTTGGCCGCCTCCATCAATTTTTCCGCCGGCACGACCTCATCAATGATGCCGGATGATTTGGCGGACGCCATGCTCAGCTTGCGGCCGCGTACCATGACCTGCAGCGCATCGCGCGCGCCGATCATGCGCGGAAGCCGTTGGGTTCCGCCGCCGCCAGGCAGCAATCCAACTTGCACTTCGGGCTGACCGACTTGGGCATTCGGCTTGTCCGCGGCGATGCGCCGGTGACAGGCGAGGGCGATTTCCAGGCCGCCGCCAAGCGCCGTACCGGGGAGGGCAGCGACGAAGGGTTTGCCGCAGGTCTCCATGTTCCGGGTGAGTTTGTGGAAACCCTGACACATATCGAAAATAGCCTGCGCATCATCCGCTTTGATCATCGCGAACAGATCGGCGCCGGCTATAAAATCGTCCTTCGCCGAGGTGATGATCACGCCTTTTACGGCATCGTCCCCGATGGTTTTGGTGACGGCTTCTGCGAATGCCGCCATCGAGTCGGCGTTGAGCACGTTCATCGAACGGTCGGCCATGTTCCACGTGATCACGGCAATGCCGTCGTCACCGATGCTGAGATCGATCATCCCGGTCTCTCCACTTTGTCCAATGTGCGGGCGGCCCCGAATGTGATGTCGGAGCCGCCGGTCTGTTTGTCGCGCGGAAGCGCGATGTCCGACTAAACGCGTTCGATGATGGTCGCGGTGCCCATGCCCGCACCGACACACAGGGTCGCCAGGCCGGATTCGAGGTCGCGGCGTTCGAGCTCGTCGAGCAGGGTGCCGAGGATCATCGCGCCGGTCGCGCCGAGCGGATGGCCCATGGCGATCGCGCCGCCATTCACGTTCATCTTGTCGTGCGGCACGTCGAGCGCGTCCATGAAGCGCAGCACGACCGCGGCGAACGCCTC
>JANQOH010000100.1 GCA_028289725.1 Alphaproteobacteria bacterium | reverse complement strand
AGCACCGGCGCATTGGGCAAGAGCTCGTGAGGATTGATCGGCGCGCGCGAAGACGACATGCGCCGAGTATAGAGGTCAGCCGGGACAAATGGGGCGCAGCATTTGACGCGCGCCGCCACCAAGCCTAGAAACGCCGCTCAATCAGGAGGGCGCCATGTCCGAAGCGCGCGAACTTGCGCTGCACAGCAACGCCTGGCCGTTTGTCGAGGCACGCAGTCTGGTCGATCGCTTGGGCGATCAACGGCCGGACAAAGGCTATGTGTTGTTTGAAACCGGTTATGGCCCGTCGGGCCTGCCGCACATCGGCACGTTTGGCGAAGTCGCGCGCACGACCATGGTGCGCCGCGCCTTTGAGCTGATCTCCGATCTGCCGACGCGCTTGTTCGCCTTTTCCGATGACATGGACGGCCTGCGTAAAGTTCCGGACAACATTCCGAACCAGGACATGGTGGCCGAACATTTGGGCAAGCCCTTAACAGCGATTCCCGATCCGTTCGGCACGCACGAAAGTTTTGGCGCGCACAATAATGCGCGCTTGCGGGCGTTCCTAGACCAGTTCGGATTCGAGTACGAATTCAAGAGCGCGACCGAATGCTATCGCGCGGGCGAATTTGACCAGACGCTCAAACAGGTCCTGGCGCACTACGACGCCATCATGGACGTCATTCTGCCGACACTCGGTGCGGAACGGCAGGCGACCTACAGCCCGTTCCTGCCCGTTTGCCCCAAAACCGGTGTGGTGTTGCAGGTGCCGGTGGTGGCGCGCGATGTCGACGCCGGCACCATCAGCTATCAAGACGAAACCGGCGCGACGGTCGAGACGCCGGTGACCGGCGGGCACTGCAAACTGCAATGGAAGGCCGATTGGGCGATGCGATGGGTGGCGCTCAATGTCGATTATGAGATGTCCGGCAAGGACTTGATCCCATCGGTCCAACTATCGGGCCGCATATGCCGGATTCTCGGCGGCACGCCGCCGGAAAACCTGACCTATGAATTGTTCCTCGACGAGCAAGGCCAGAAGATCTCGAAATCCAAGGGCAATGGTCTCACCATCGACGAATGGCTGACCTATGGCTCGCGTGAGAGCTTGGGGCTTTACATGTTTCAGAGCCCGCGCAAAGCGAAGCGGCTCTACTTCGACGTGATTCCGCGCCAAGTCGACGACTATTTGAGCCATCTGTCAAAATTTCCGGACCAAGAGTCCAAGGACCGGCTGACCAATCCGGTTTGGCACATTCACGATGGAAATCCGCCGGTCCAACCAGTGCCGCTCAGCTTCAATATCCTTTTGAACTTGGCGAGCGTTTGCAACACGGAAGACAAGGCGGTCTTGTGGGGCTTTATCAGCCGCTACGCTGCGGATGCCACGCCCGACAGCAACCCGATGCTCGATGAATTGGTTGGTTATGCAATCAACTACTATCGGGATTTCGTCAAACCCGAGAAGAATTACCGCGCGCCGGAAGCCGGCGAACGCGCGGCACTTGAGGATTTGGCGAACACGCTCAACGGCCTACCGGCGGACAGCGGCGCGGAGGCCGTGCAAACCGAGGTCTATGAGGTCGGCAAGCGCCACGACTTCCCGGATTTGCGCAGCTGGTTCAAAGCGCTTTACGAGATCCTATTGGGTCAGAGCCAAGGCCCGCGCATGGGATCCTTCATCGCGCTCTATGGCCGCGACGAGACCGTCGCGCTGATCAACAAAGTGCTCACCGGCGAGGACTTGGCCGCCGCCGGCTAATCCCGAGCGCTAACGCAAATACGGTGCGAAATGCTGGCGAAGATTGGCCTCCAGCACTTCGTCGAGGTCGTTTGCGAGATCTTCCGACATTTGAAACAAGATCTCCTGACGCTCGCGCAGGGTCGCGTTTTCGGGCAAGGTGCGCGTGCGCTTGGCCTCGCCTTGCACCGACGCACGTTGCGCCCCCGTCGCGTCCACCAATTCGATGCTCATGGCAACCCGCCCATCGAAGCGCGCCGCCTGCTCATTGGTGAAGCTGTCTCGCACGGTTTGATTGGTGTCGAGCCGTGTTTCGACGATCCGCGCGTCGCGAATGGTGGCGCGTACATAGCCACGCGCACCAACCGCCTCTAGGCGCTGCTCCGCCCATCGCCGCAAAAGAACGCTCGGTGCGATTGGCGCGTCTTGCTCCACATGGGGCGCTCTGAGCGGCGGAACGTAAGCCTCGACCACTTCCACGTCCGCCGCATCGATCCGCAAAGGCGGCACCGTGCGATAAGTGATGTCCGGATAGTTCAGTGGCAGTGGCGCCGGCGCACAAGCGACGGCGAGTACGCAGATCGCGGCAAGGTAGGCGATGATTGGCGGACGAATGGTTGTGAACATGAACGACTCCGATCGATGAACGCTGCCCCGGGTAGCAACGCATTCGCGTGTCTTCGAATTAAGCGTGTTGCATGCGGTTTGCAACAATTCACGGCTGATTGATCGCGGTTCCGTCAATATCGAAAAGATATTGCGCGCCGCAATAGTCACAGGTGATCTCGAGCCGGCCATCGACCGCAAGATCGACCCGGTCGGCCTGCGGCAGCGCACGCACGACGTTCTCGGCCCGTTCGTGCGAGCAGCGACATTCGAACCGCAGCGGCCGAGCCTCATGCAAGCGAACATCATAGCGGCGGAACAAGGGTCCGATGAGCGCGGGCGCAATGGCAAGCGGATCGGCCAAATCCGCGCGGCGCAACCGCGTCACTTGCTTTTTGGTTTCGGCCCAGCGCTCCAATTGCGACCAGTCGTCGCCCGATCGGCCGTCCGAGTCGGGCATTTGCTGAACAACCAAACAGCCGGCCCGCCACGACGGCGCGCCACCGTTCTCCGCCGGCCAACGCACTGTTGCGACATCGATCTCCGCGCGCAACTGTTCCGACCGCGTCAGATAGGATCGCGCCGTGTCCGCCAGGGTCGTGCCTTCCAGCGGCACCATGCCCTGGTAGCGGTCCTGGTCCGGCCCCTGATCGACGGTGAAAGCCAGGTGACCGGCCCCAAACAAGCGCGCGTCACCGGATGCGCCAGGCTTTACGTGGCCAGTAAGGACATCCGCGTCGAATCCCGCGTAGCCGCGCAGCGCGCCATCGGTTCGGTAATCGGCGATCATCAAGCGGATCGGCCCGTCGCCCTGGATCTGGGTTGTGAAGGTGCCGTCAAACTTCAGCGTGTCAGCCAGAGCCGCGGTCAGCGCCAAGGCTTCGCCCAACAGCACCGACACCGGTTCGGGATAGTCGTGCTGCGCCAGGATTGCATTGACCACGTTTCCCAGGCGCACCAAGCGGCCACGGGCGATCAGGCTGTCGACGCGAAACGGCTGGATTAGGTCGTCAGACATCGGAAGTTCGGACATAAGGCTATGATAACATGTACAAGGTTACGCCGTGCCAGGACCTGGCACGGTTTTCAAACGCTGCGGTAAATCGATCAGACGGACGCGTGTACGCAGGTCACGCGTTCAAGCAATAAAGCAGTACGCCTTTTTGCGCGTGCAGACGGTTTTCCGCCTCATCCCAAACCACGGAGCGCGGTCCGTCGATCACGGGTTCGGTGACTTCGTCGCCGCGATGCGCGGGCAAGCAATGCAGGAAAATCGCATCCGGCTTGGCCACCGACATCAATGCTTCGTCGACCCGGTACGGTGCCATCATACGGTGGCGGTCGCCCGGCTCGTCGCCCATCGAAACCCAGGTGTCGGTCACGACGCAATCGGCGCCCGCCACGGCTTCCATTGGATCCTCGGTCAGCGATACGGCGCCGCCCGCCTCGGCCGCCCAGGCGATCACATCAGAGTTTGGCGACAGCGCGGCCGGGCACGCGAGGCGCAGTTCGAATCCGAAGCGCACCGCCGCGTGGACCCACGACACCGCAACATTGTTGCCATCGCCGCTCCAAGCCACGATCTGCTTCTCAATCGGGCCACGATGTTCCTCGACCGTCAGGATATCGGCCATCAACTGGCACGGATGGCTGTGATCGGTCAGACCGTTGATGACCGGAACTTCGGCATGCTCGGCAAGCTCCAGCAATGTGTCATGGCTGCTCGCGCGCAGCATGATGACATCAACGTAGCGGGACAGAACGCGCGCGGTATCCGCGATGGTTTCGCCGCGACCGAGTTGACTGTCATCCGGGTTGAGCGTGACCACGTGGCCGCCGAGTTGGGTCATCGCCAGCTCGAACGAGACGCGCGTCCGGGTCGACGGTTGCTCGAAAATCATGGCCAACGTCCGGCCGGCCAGCGGTTTTTCCGCGGACCGGCCGTTCTTGGTCTCGGCGGGGCGGCCGAGAATGCCGCGCAGCGTCTCGACGTCAACGGCGTCGAGGTCCAAAAAATGACGTGGCGCGTTCATGGCGCAAGAGCGCCGCACGCGTCATCGAGCGCCGCCACCGCCTCCGCTACGTGGTTTTCGTCGATGTTCAGCGGCGGCAACATGCGGGCCACATTCTCGCCGGCCGGCACCATGAGCACAGACCGCTCGCGCATCGCCGCGACCAGGTCGAGATTGGTGACCTTGCACTTAATGCCGACCATCAATCCCTGCCCGCGCACGGACTCGATCACACTCGGATGCCGCGCGGCGACTTCGCCGACATCCGCGTGCAGTTTGGCGCCGATTTTGGTGACACCATCCATAAAGCCGTCTTCAAGAAGCACGTCCAACACGGCATTGCCGGCGGCCGCGGCAAGCGGGTTGCCGCCGAAGGTGGAGCCGTGCGTGCCTGGCACCATGCCTTCCGCGGCTTTGTCCGAGGCCATGACCGCCCCGACCGGAAAGCCGCTGCCCAGGCCCTTCGCCAAACCCATCACGTCCGGTTCGACACCATGCCATTCGTAAGCGAACAATTTGCCGGTATGACCGATGCCGGTTTGCACTTCATCGAATAAGAGAAGCAGACCATACTCATCGGCGATCGCGCGCAGGTCCTTTAAGAAGCGCGTGTCGGCTGGGCGAATACCGCCTTCGCCCTGAATTGGCTCGACCAGGATCGCCGCCGTTTCGCCGGTGATTGCGGCGCGCACTTCGTTGGCGTTGCCGAAGGATACGTGGTCGAAGCCATCCATCGCCGGGCCGAACCCTTCGAGCGCCTTCTCGTTGCCGCCCGCCGCGATGGTCGCCAAGGTGCGGCCGTGAAAGGCGCCGTCGAACGCGATGACACGGAACTTCTCGGGCGCGCTCTTGTTGAAGTGATACCGCCGCGCGATCTTGATCACGCCTTCCATCGCCTCGGCACCCGAATTGCAGAAGAACACTTTGTCCGCGAAGCTGTGGGCGCACAGCCGTTCGGCGAGGCGGGTTTGGCCGGGGATGTTGTACAGGTTTGAGCAGTGCCACAATTTCGACGCTTGCTCGGTCAGCGCTTCAACCAAATGCGGGTGCGAATGGCCAAGGGTGTTGACCGCGATCCCTGTCGCGAAATCGAGAAAACGTCGCCCGTCGACCGCGAACAGATAGGGCCCCTCGCCCCGCTCGAAAGCGAGGTCGATCCGTGCGTAGGTCGGCATGACGGAAGACATCGACACTCTCCTGAATATGCGCGGTAACGGGCATGCGCGCGTCACCCTGGGTTTCAGAAAAGCGAGGGACTATCAGCATCGGCCTAGGCCTTGTCAATGGCCGGCCGCCGGGACGTCTATTCCTTGAGCTTGTATCCGCGGGCGAGCATTTGATGAACCATCGCCCACAACGCCACGTTGATCACCACCAAAACCACCACCCCCACCAACAGGGAACCGTCGGCCCGCCCGATCAGCCCATAGCGCATGCCATCAATCATATAGAAGAACGGGTTAAACAGGCTGACCGTGTGCCACGGTTCTGGCAACCGGTCGATCGAATAGAAGGTACCGGAGAGGAAGGCGAGCGGCGTGATGACGAAATTGGTGATGGCGGCCATTTGATCGAACTTGTCCGCCCATATGGCGGCCCCGATGCCCATCAGAGACAGCATCAGCGACGCAGCCACGGGATAAAAAAGCACCGCCCAAAAACTATGCAATCCGAGCGGCACAAATGTGGCGATCGACAGCCCCACCGTGAGGCCGACCAACAAACCGCGCATCACGCCGCCGATGGCGAATGCCAGGGTCAGTTCGGTTGGATTGAGCGGCGGAATCAAAATGTCGACCAAATGTCCTTGGATTTTCGAGGACATCAGAGAAGACGATGTGTTGGCGAAGGCGTTTTGGACGATCGCCATCATCACCAGCCCAGGGGCCAAAAACACCATGAACGGCACCCCGCCTACCGTGCGCACCGCCCCCCCGAGCGCCAGCGCAAAGATTGCGAGAAACACCAATGTGGTAACCGTTGGCGCAAAGATGGTCTGCGCCGGTATCTTCATGAACCGACGGATCTCTTTCGCGCACAGGGTCCACAGGCCGAGCCAATTGACCGCGCCGATCGGCGACCGGCCGGAATTCTTCACCGGCGGCACAAAACCGTCCGTATGTTCGCTCAAAGCCAATCCATGATTCCTTTCGTCGCCGGCCCGGGTGCGAGCCTTTGCACGAAGCCAAAAATTGCAATATATTCCGACCCTTGTCCACAGGGGCGTCTAGCGGGCGAAGTTCGGCACAATAAGACCGAGGCGGCCCTAGGTTTCAATGTTGTTTGGGACGACTCGGGCGGGGTGCGCGCTGCGCGTGGAAGCGCCCCGTAACGAGCTGGTCCTCGGTCGTTTTGGCCGCGCCAGCCGTTCGTCAGGCTCCATCAATGGAAGCCGTGGCGCCACTGACAAGGAGGTGCGAGGTGGACAAGTCCAAGACGGCCGTATTGGTCGTCGACCGGGACGACGCCGACCGGCGTGTTTTTGAGCACGATCTGACCGACGCCAATTTTGCGTTTTCGTTTACCGACGATCGCGATCGCGCCGCCGTGCGTCTTGCCTCCGGCGAGGTCGGCATACTCGTGATCGACTTGTCGGACGTGGCGATCGACGGGCGTGGCCTGCTTAGCGAAATTCGAGCCGATACGGCCAACGATGAGGTGCCGATCATTGTCTTGCTGGACCGTTCGGAAATCGATCAAGCCGGCGCTTACATGGATGCGGGGGCGGATTTCTTTGCCCTGAAACCGCTTGAACCCGATTTGGCGCGTGCCCGTCTGGTTGCTGCCGGACGCCGCCGGCAGTTGCAAGCGCAAGTTCGGCGACAGCTCGAACATTTTAAGATTTTGAACGAAGTCGGCATTGCGCTTTCGGCGGAACGAAACATCAACCGACTGCTTGAACGGATTCTATTGCACGCTAAGGACATCACGCGGGCGGACGGCGGCACAATATACATGGCCACCGAAGACGACCGACTCCGCTTCGCGATCATGCGAACGGATTCGCTGGATTTTGCCCTGGGCGGCACGACGGGAAATGAAATCCCGTTTCAACCATTACCCATGCATGTCCCCGACACGGGTGAGCCGAACCACCGCAATATTGCAACACACGTGGCTCTAACCGGTGAGTCAGTGAATATCCCGGATGCCTACGAAGCCGAAGGGTTCGACTTTTCCGGCACGCGGGCGTTTGATCAGCAGACCGGCTACCGCTCACAATCGTTCCTCACCATTCCGATGAAGAACAACGCGGGAGAGGTCATCGGCGTTCTGCAATTGCTGAACGCCATCGATCCCGTGTCCGGCGCCGTCATTCCATTTTCGAACGAGTTGCAAGAAGTTATCGAGTCGCTCGCGAGCCAAGCGGCCGTGGCGATCGACAATCAACAATTGCTGCGCGGCCAACGCGAGCTTCTGGATTCGTTCATTAAGCTCATCGCGGCGGCGATCGACGCCAAATCCCCTTATACGGGCGGCCATTGCGCGCGCGTGCCCGTGCTGACGGAGATGCTGGCGGACGCCGCTTGTCGCTCCGACGCGGCGCCTTTCCGCGATTTCGATCTGGATGACGAGCAACGCGACGAGCTAATGACCGCAGCGTGGCTACACGATTGCGGCAAAGTCACCACGCCGGAGTTCGTCGTCGACAAGGCGACCAAACTTGAAACCATATTCGATCGCGTCGAACTGGTTCGGACGCGGGCGGAAATTCTGAAGCGTGATGCCGAGATCGATTATTACAAGGCGCTCGCCGAACCCGGCGCGGACGCGAAGCAACTGGCGCAAGATTTGACGCGGCGGATCGATCAGATCGACGCCGATATCGCTTTCATCGAAACAGTCAATATCGGGAGCGAGTTTTTGGGCGATGAAGCGATCGCACGCATCCATCGCATTGCCGGACAAACCTGGCGTGGACCGACGGGCGCCGAGCAGCCATTTTTGCTCGAGAACGAGGTCCGCAACCTTTCGGTCAGGCGCGGTACGCTCACCGATGACGAGCGCGAGGTGATCAATCATCATATCGTCATGACAATCGAGATGCTCGACAAGTTACCGTTCCCGAAAAACATGAAGAATGTCCCCGAATACGCCGGCGGCCATCATGAGCGCATGGACGGGAAAGGCTATCCAAAAGGCTTAAAACGTCACGAGATGTCGATACCGGCCCGTGTCATGGCTGTCGCCGATGTGTTTGAAGCGCTCACCGCGCGTGATCGTCCTTACAAAGACGCTATGAAGCTAAGTGTTGCCATGGACATTCTTGGCAAGATGAAGCTTGATCACCACATTGACCCGGATCTTTTCGATCTATTCGTCGAACAGAAAATTTATTTACGGTATGCTGAGCAATTCCTGCTGCCCGACCAAATCGATGAGGTCAATGTCGATCACTATCTAGGGCCACTGCCGGACGCGATGCCGGACCGGCTCCCGACTTTGGAAATGAATCAAACCGCGTAGGCGACGTGCCAAGGCCAATTTGTAGAAGGGCGATTCCATGACGGTTACGATTTATCACAATCCACGTTGCAGCAAATCACGGCAGACCTTGGCGTTGCTTCAGGAAAAAGGCATCGAACCGGAGATCGTGCAATATCTGGACACGCCGCCGGATGCCGCGACGCTCAAGGACCTCCTGAAAAAGCTCGATCTTGCGCCGCGTGAGTTGATGCGTCGGAAAGAGGCCGCTTATAAGGAGAACGGCCTCAATGATGAGGGCCTTGATGACGACGCATTGATCGCCGCCATGGTCTCCAACCCTATATTGATAGAGCGGCCAATCGTGGTGAACGGCGGCAAAGCCGCACTCGGCCGGCCGCCGGAGCAGGTGCTGGATATCCTGTGAATCCGCGGTTCACCGCACCTTTGCACCAATTAACCTGATCATTCGGCATGCCCGATCACAGTATGGACGATTATCAGGGCGGCGGTCGGCGAGGACCCGGCTGGCTCGCTCTCATACTCATAGTCCTCATGCTTGCGGGCGGGCTCTACGCGCTCGATCAGTACAATCCGACGCTGTTCCGTTCCGAAGACGGAATGCAGCGGCTGATTTACCTGGTTCTGCTGCTGATCATCGTCGGCCCCGCGCTGTTTATGGGGCGTCTGTCGCGCAATCTGCGGAACATGTTGGTGTGGGCCGGCATGTTGGTCCTGCTCGCCGTCGGCTATGCGTTTTGGCATCAGGGCGAAGTGAGTTCGCGTGCCGTGACGACGGAATTGATGCCGCAACGCGGCGCGACAGAAACGCCGAGCCAGGCGAGCTTCGTCGCCAACCGCAACGGCGACTTCGTCGTCGAAGCCCTGGTCCAAGGCCAAACCGTGGTGTTCATTGTCGATACCGGCGCAAGCGACGTGGTGCTGAGCCCGAACGACGCGCAGCGCATCGGCCTAAAGCTCGACCGGCTGGAATATACCCAGCGCTATCAAACCGCGAACGGCGTGATTTTCGGCGCGCCGGTCCGGCTCGACTGGATGTCGGTCGGCGGTATCAATCTGTACGACGTGCGCGCATCCGTGCCCGATAGCGAATTGCGGCACTCGCTGTTGGGCATGAGTTTTCTCAACCGCTTGGGCGGGTTCGAAGTCCGTGACGGGGTTTTGACGCTTTATCAGTAGGGTCTCGGGATCACGTCAGGTTTCGCGCTTTTTCGCGCAGAACGAATTTTTGAACTTTGCCGGTCGAGGTTTTAGGCAGCGGCCCGAAGATGACCATCTTTGGCGCCTTGAATCGCGCCATATTGTCGCGGCAAAAGTCGATAATATCGGACTCGCCCACGGCATTGGCGGTCGGCTTGAGCTCCACGAAGGCACAGGGCGTCTCGCCCCACTTTTCGTCCGGGCGCGCCACCACCGCCGCTTCCATGACGGCCGGGTGACTGTATAGAACGCCTTCCACCTCGATCGACGAGATGTTCTCGCCACCCGAGATGATGATGTCTTTCGACCTGTCCTTGAGCTCGATATAGCCATCCTCGTGCATCACGCCGAGATCGCCGGTGTGGAACCAGCCGCCGGCAAACGCCTCCTCCGTCGCAGCCGGGTTCTTCAGATAGCCTTTCATGACGATGTTGCCGCGCATCATGACCTCGCCGATGGTCTCGCCGTCTCGCGGCGTGGCGGCCATGGTCTCCGGATCCATCACGCTGAGCGACTCAAGTACTGGATAGCGCACACCCTGGCGCGACTTGAGCGCGGCCTGCTCGTCCGTCGGCAAGCCATCCCATTCTTCGTGCCACGCGCACACCACCGCCGGTCCGTAACACTCGGTCAGGCCATACACATGCGTGATGTGAAAACCGATCTTCTCCATCGCCTCGATCACCGCGGGCGGTGGTGGCGATGCAGCGGTCATGACCTCCACCCGGTGGTCGAAGGCCGACGTCTCGCTTGCCTCGGCATTGACCAGCATGTTGAGCACAATCGGCGCACCGCAGAAATGGGTCACGCCATGGCGGGCGATGGCGCCATAAATCTGCCCGGCCTCAACCCGCCGCAAACAGACATGCGTGCCCGCCAACGCCACGATGGACCAAGGAAAGCACCAGCCATTGCAGTGGAACATCGGCAAGGTCCACAAATAGGTCGGATGCGGCGGCATCGTCCAGACCAGTTGGTTGCCGACGGCGTTCAAATAAGCGCCGCGGTGATGGTAGACGACGCCCTTCGGGTTGCCGGTCGTGCCGGAGGTGTAATTGAGCGAAATCGCGTCCCACTCATCACGCACCGCATACGGCACGAAATCGGGGTCCCCGCTTTCGAGAAACGCCTCATACTCGATCTCGCCCAGGCGCTCGCCAGCGCCATGAAAACTGGGATCGTCGTAGTCCACCACAGGCGGCGGCTCGGCCATGCCGGCCAGAGCCTCTTTGATCACCGGACTAAATTCACGGTCGGTGATCAAAAGCTTGGTCTCGCCATGTTCCAGAATGAACCGGATGGCGGCCGCGTCGAGCCTGACATTCAGGGCGTTCAGCACTGCGCCCGCCATCGGAACCCCATAATGCGCCTCGAGCAGCGCCGGGACGTTCGGCGCCATCACCGCCACCGTGTCGCCCGGCGCGATACCGCGGGCCACGAGCGCCGCGGCGAACCGCCGGCACCGTGTCGCGAACTCACGGTAGGGCGTCTCCCGATCGCCATGAACCCACGCGATCCGGTCGGGATAGACGGACGCGGCGCGGTCGAGGAAGGACAGCGGGGTCAGCGGCTGGTGATTGGCGGGCGTCTTGTCCAAGCCTTCGGCGTAAGGGCTTCCGGTCATTGCATTTTACCGTCGTTAGGCGAACAACGCGCGGGTCCGCATGCATAATGCTCTTACTGACGAAGGACAAGGTTACTGAAGCCTGCGGCGGGAAGCCCCGAATGCTGGGATCGTTCTGACGTCGAAATTTCAACCTCAGCCTCACCCGACAATCGGGGGCATAAGTCGCACCAATTCTTGCTCGCAAAGAGTTGATCGGTCGCCACGCCTGGCCCTTGGCTCCCGCTGGCCTCACCCAGGGTGCGCCCTATCTTCCTAGGGTGCCCGTAACCCGTGCACACACCAGGATTTTTGGTGGCTTCGAATGGGTCCGGACACGCGATTTGGATCGTGAAATTTTTTAGGAATTATCGCTGCATCCGCGGCAATTGCGAATGAACGGTCGGCAACGCGTATTCTTCCTCATCGCCGTGATGTCCGTGATCGCTCTGTCGGTCACGGTGACGTCGATCGTGGCGCTTTACAACGCCGCGCTCGACCAGCAGAGCGAACGCATGCGGGAAGCGGCCG
>JANQOH010000094.1 GCA_028289725.1 Alphaproteobacteria bacterium | reverse complement strand
TTCGACGCGGCGCGGCTCTGGCTTGGGCGATTGCCGGGCGGCCTCGCGATCGCCACCGTGTTCGGCGCGGCGGGCTTTGCCGCGGTCACCGGGTCGTCTGTCGCCTGCGCCGCCGCCATGGGGCGCATCGCGGTGCCCGAAATGATGCGCGCCCGATACGACGCCGGCCTCGCCACAGGCACAGTCGCCGCCGCTGGCACCATCGGCGCACTAATCCCGCCAAGCTTGCTGATGATCCTGTACGGCATTATCGCGGAAGTGCCGATCAGCCAGCTTTTTTTGGGCGGCATTGGCGCTGGCCTTCTGACCGTCGTCGGCTATGTGGCGGTGATCATGTTCCGCACGGGCGTCAAACCCGCGCTTGCGCCGCGCCTGACAGAGCCCGTGCCCATGGCGCAAAAAGTGGCCGCGCTAAAGGAAATTTGGCCCGTCATCTTGCTGGTCATTGGCGTGTTCGGCGGCCTGTTCGGCGGATTGTTTACGCCGACCAAAGCCGGTGCCGTCGGCGCGGCGCTGGCGCTTCTCATTGCCGCGACCAAAGGCTCCCTCACCTGGCTACATTTCAAAAACGCGCTGTTGGAAACCATGCTGACCTCCGGCGCACTGTTCATCATCGCGATCGGCGCCAGCCTGCTCACGCGTTTCCTCGCGCTGAGTGGCGCCGGCGACTATTTGTCCGAAATGATTGTCGACATCGGTGCGCATTGGGTGTTGCTGATGATCGGCATTTCGCTGATCTATCTCGTGCTCGGCATGTTCTTGGAACCCTTGGGCGCGATGCTGCTCACCTTGCCGATCGTTCTGCCGATCATCGACTCAACTGGTCTCAGCCTCATCTGGTTCGGCGTGGTGCTCACAAAGTTCTTGGAGATCGGCATGATCACCCCGCCGATCGGCCTGAATGTCTTTGTGATCAAAGGCGTGGTCGGCGACTTGGCGACCACCAGCCGCATTTTCTACGGCGTGCTCTGGTTCCTGCTCGCCGACCTGATTGTCGTTGCCTTGCTCATGATCTTCCCCGACATCATCCTGTACCTGCCGAGCCTGATAAAGTAATGGCGGCGCGCGACTTGGAGGAGGTATTTGGCGCCCTCGCGGATCAGGTACCGGAGCCGGACGAGAGCGAGGAAAACGAGGACGGAGACATCCTGTTCAACGCGGACAATCTGCCGCGACCGCCCGCCGAACTTCGCACGTCGAGGCTCGCAATGCAGCGCGGCTTTCACGACTATAGTTCGACGCCGTATGAATCCTTGTCGCTCTACGCGGACAAGCGCACGCTGCGCTTGCTCGGTCTTCTGATCCTCGCGAAGCTGTTCCACGAAGAACCGGCGCATGTCGGTTTGCAACTCGGCATGCCGGGCGACGGTGAGGCCTCCGGCGCGATCCGGCGCTTAATCTTGGATTATCATTCCTATGAGCCGCCCTTCTACGGCTATGTCACCAAGCCGCATCGGTTCCGCTATTTGCCTGGCCGTCCGGACAAGCACCCGTGGTTCAGATCTCAGCTCATGCCATTGCACATGCCGATTTTGTATGTCACCGGTGAATCCTGGGATGTCGGCCGCGTGCCCGGCGAGAAACTCGATACGGCGGTCGGTTTCGGCACCGACCAAGGGCACGTGCATTTCGCCGAACTGCTTCTGGACGCCAGCATGCCCGGGAACACCCGCGACGAATATGCCCTCGAAAGCGAGTCCGGCTTTCGTGGCGTCGGCCCAGGCAGCGCCGAGATCCAAATTTATCTGCGTGGTCACCCGTTCCACGACGATCCCGTACCCTGGCCCGAAACGGCGTGAACCGATCGCCGCCGGCTTTGGTGCGAAGCGGCCACGCGCTTGGTCTATAATCAGGCGGGTCAGGGAACGTCAGGAGACTCGGCCATGGACTACACGCGAATATCGGCGGACAGCCACATCGATTTGTGCTGGATGCCGCCCGATCTATTCGTCACCGAGGCAACGCCCGGAATGCGGGATCGTATGCCCTTTGTCACTGACGGACCCGACGGGCCTTACTGGACGAGCAAGAACGGCATCTCGTTCGGTCTCAAGAACGGTGTCGGGCCGGCGGGCATGAAGTATGTGCCGGGCCAACACGCACGTGCCGACCTGATGGCCGCGACCAATCTGTACGAAGACGGCAAGAACGATATCCGGCGCATCTCCGACCCCCATTTGCGGCGCAAGGACATGCAGATGGACGGCGTCGACGCCGAGGTGATCTACGGCATTCTCGGCGCCGCGACGCGGCTGGCCGACCACGAAGCGTCCACCGAGATGTTCAGAATCTACAATGACTGGGTCGCGGATTTCTGCTCGCATTATCCCGACCAGCATCTCGGTCTCGCCTGCCTGCCCTATGGCGATATCGACGCCGCGGTGCGCGAGATTTATCGCGTCGCCGATACCGGTTTGCGCGGCATCGAGCTCTCATGCTCATGGGACATGGAGCCGATGTACCATCCGTGTTGGGAACCCTTGTGGCAGGCGGTCGACGAGGTCGGCCTGCCGCTCCACTTCCATACCTTCCCGGCCGTTCCCGTCGACAAAATCCTAGACCTCGACGGTCCGTCGAAACGCGCGGCGTTCTTCACCGTGGTCTCGGGCTTTCAGATGAACCTGGTAAACATTATCGCCGCGATCATTGGCGGCGCGGTGTTGGAGCGTTACCCAAACGTGCGCATCGCCCTCGGCGAAAGCGGGGTCGGCTGGCTACCCTACGCGCTCGACCGTATGGATTTCGAATGGGAAGACCGGTTTCAGGACTTGGGACTCAAAATGCGACCCAGCGACTACTGGAAGCGCCAATGCAAGGCGACCTTCCAGTTGGACCCGATCGGCCTCAAACTCATCGACGATGTCGGCGTCGAAACCCTGATGTGGGGCTCC
>JANQOH010000073.1 GCA_028289725.1 Alphaproteobacteria bacterium | reverse complement strand
GCGCTGATGCGGAAAGACGCGTTTTTGATCAATATCTCACGTGGTCCGGTGGTGCATGAAGAGGCGTTGGTGGCGGCGCTGCAGGCGGAACAGATCGCGGGCGCGGCGCTCGATGTCTATGAATTCGAGCCCAAAGTTTCGCCCGCGTTGATGACGCTCGAGAATGTCGTGCTGCTGCCGCACATCGCCAGCGGCGATGTCGAAACGCGGCACGCCATGGTGCGAACGGCGGCGCAAAACCTCGTCGCGGCGTTAGATGGCAAGCCGGTTTCGCACCCGGTCAACAAAGTTGGATAAACCCTCTTGGCATACGAACTAGATCTTTCCGGCAAGCGCGCGCTCATCACGGGAGGCGCGAGCGGTATCGGCTACGGTATCGCGTTGGCCATGCTTGAGGCGGGCGCCGAGGTTACGGTAACAGCACGCACAACCAAATCTTTGGAAGAGTGTGAGCGGTCGACGCCATATGGCGAACTCGCAACGCTTAAGCTGGACGTGACAAACGATCTGTCGATTTCCGAGGCCATGGAAGAGGTCGATCACCTTGACATCCTGGTCAACAACGCGGGCAAGATTTTGCGACAAGGCGCGGAGTTTCGGCCGGAGAAATTCGCCGATGTCGTGAATACCAATCTGATGGGCGCGATGCGCATGAGCCACGAGTGCATGGGCAAACTCGCCATGCGGAAGGGTTGCATCCTGAACATCTGCTCGATGTTCAGCTTCTTCGGCTCGATTGCGGCCCCAGGCTATTCAGCCAGCAAGACCGGGTTGATGAGCCTGACAAAGTCTCTCGCCATCGCCTGGGCGGAGCATGACGTTCGGATCAACGGCATTGCGCCAGGCTGGATCGAAACCAAGCTGAGCGAGGGGCTCAAGGAAAGCGAGCCGGCGCGCTACCAAGCCATTATCGACCGAACGCCCATGAAGCGTTGGGGCACACCGGCTGAAGTGGCTGGCGCGGCGGTGTTTCTGTGTTCGCCGGCGGCTTCGTTCATCACCGGCACCACGATGATTGTTGACGGCGGTTACGCGGCAGCGTGAGTTGGTGCCGCCGCCGCAAAGCCGTCGAACAATGCCAGCATTCGGGTTCGCCACGCGTTGATCGGGTCATCTTCAGCAAGGATTTCCGCGTCTGAACAGCAGCGCGGCCACATGAGCGAACCCATCAGAATATAATCGGCATACGCCGGTGCATCGCCACACAAGTAAGGCTGCGTCTCCAGCGTCGCGCGCACCGGCGCGAGCGTCGCGCCCAACCGTTCCACGGCGGCGTCCCTGCCGTCGGCCAGCGCTTCAAGGGTCATGCCAAACATGGCTTCGCGACTGACCCGGAACCAGTCTGTGTCGTCGGGATCCAAATTCTTGAAGGCGCCGGGGACGGCGATGGGCCGCAAGTCGGCGTGCACCACCAAATCGACCCATTTGTTGATCATTAGCGCCGTTCCCTGACCGATCGCGCCGCCAAACAATGTTGGCCGCTCCGGGTACTTTTCTTCGAGATAAGTTGCGATGCGCCAGGAGTCGGCCGTCACCACGCCATCGTCGTCCAGAACCGGCACGCGGTCTTGCCCGCTGTCCGCGATCGTTGATCGGTCGGTGAACTTCATCGGAACCCGATCGAACGCCAGACCTTTGTGTTTGAGTGCGAATAGTGTGCGCCAGCAATAGGGGCTGAACCGGACCTGATCGCGTCCGGCAAGTTCATACAAAATGCGTGTCATGGCGTCCTCCGATTTCGCTGTCTTCGCGATCTACGGCTTCCGATAAGACAACATACCGAGTACCCTGTCGCCAATCGTCAGGCAATGTCCCTGCGGCGGCCGGTGTCGAGGTGATTCCACCGGCGACGACCCCATTTTTGCGGAGACACACATCATGAAGGCAGGCGGATTGATCGCGGGTTTGGCGGTCGGCGGAATCATTGGAATCGTGATCGGAGCCTATGGATTGGGTGGTGGTGACACCAATCAAACGGCGGCGACGGACGGCGGCCAAGTCGAGTCCACGCCTTCGGGCGGCCCCGTGCGTTGGAAAATGGCGAGCGCATTTGGCAGTCAGTGGCCCATCCAAGGCGAGCTGGGCATACGCCTGGTGGACAAAGTTGACGCCGTGTCCGGCGGCAGCATGAAAATCCAGTTCTTCGAGCCCGGCGCGCTCGTACCGGCGTTGGAGATTTTCGATGCCGTTTCCTCCGGTGCGATCGATGCTGGCTTCACGTCTGCCGGCTATTGGGCGGGCAAAGTGCCGGCATTGCAGTTCTTTACCGCCGTACCGTTCGGGCCTGATGCCATGGAGTATGCCGCGTGGCTGTATTATGGCGGCGGCTACGAAATTTATGATGAGATCTATAAGCCTTTTAATATCAAAGCACTACACTGTGGCGTCCACTCGCCGGAAGGATCGGGCTGGTTCCGCGAGCCGATTGAATCGATCGACGAACTCAAGGGCCTCAAAATGCGCTTCTTCGGCCTTGGCGCACGGGTGATGGAGAAGGTCGGCGTTTCAACCCAATTGCTGGCGGGCGGCGATATTTTCCCGGCCCTCGAACTCGGTACCATCGATGCGACCGAATATTCGATGCCGATAATTGATCTCAACCAAGGCTTCTATCAGATTGCGAAACATTACTATTTTCCCGGTTGGCATCAGCCGTCGAGCATTTTTGAGCTGATGATCAATGTGGAGAAATGGAACTCGTTGACCGATCAGCAGAAGGCCATTGTTGAGATTGTTTGCGGCGACAATTACCGCGCCGGACTGGGTCTGGGCGAAGCAGCTCAAGCTAAAGCATTGACCGAGTTGAAGAATAAGGGCGTGACCTTCCACAAATGGCCGGACGAGACCATCGAGGTTTTGCGCGCGGCTTGGCAGGAAGTGGCTGAGGAAGAAGCCGCGAAAGACGAGCAATTCCGGATGGTTTTGGACTCCTTCAATGCTTTCCGAGAGGAGTACAAAGTCTGGGCGGATCTCGGATACGTTCGCTAGTCCGACGCAGTTCCGCTCAGGACGGCCGTGGCTGGAGACGAGTCGTCGAATGACGCGAAATTCGATCAATTTTTGATCAAGACGCGTGACGCGGCTTTAACAATCGGCTCGCGCCGACAATATGGCGCTCGAATATGAGGCATCGCCCAAATGAAGTTGACCTAGGTAAAGGCCGGTCACGAAAATGTTTGGTCCTTGACTTGCCAACGGGGGGCGGTGCAGTACCCTCACAATAGGGCAGCTAAGAGAGACGCGGTTATGGATTACGAGAGGTTTTTCGCGGAGTCGCTCGACTCGCTTAGGCAGGAAGGCCGATATCGCGTGTTTGCCGATTTGGCGCGGCACGCCGGTAATTTTCCGACCGCGACATATTTCAATGACGATAACGAGCGCCAGGTAACCATCTGGTGCAGCAATGACTATCTAGGGATGGGCCAAAATCAGGCGGTCGTCGAAGCGATGACCGAGGCCATCCGACGGGCGGGCGCCGGGTCGGGCGGCACGCGCAATATTTCCGGCACCACGCATTATCACGTTTTGCTCGAACGTGAGTTGGCCGATCTCCACGGCAAAGAAGCCGCGTTGCTGTTTACCTCCGGCTACATCTCGAATGACGCGACCTTGAGTACCCTGGGCTCGATCCTGCCGGGCTGTGTCATCCTGTCCGACGCCATGAATCATGCATCGATGATCCAAGGCGTGCGTCATTCGAAAGCGCCGAAGAAGATTTTCCGCCATAACGATGTGGGGCATCTGGAAGAGCTATTGCGCGAACTCGACCCCGCGGCGCCAAAGATCGTGGCGTTCGAGTCGGTCTATTCGATGGGTGGCGACATCGCGCCTATTAAGGAGCTTTGCGAGGTATCGAAGCGCTATGGCGCGCTGACCTATCTGGACGAAGTTCACGCGGTCGGCATGTACGGCCCGCGCGGCGGCGGCGTCGCCGAACGCGAAGGCCTGATGGATCAACTCGATATTATCGAGGGCACGCTCGCGAAAGCGTTCGGCGTGATGGGCGGCTACATCGCGGCCAGTGCCAATCTGGTCGATGTTGTCCGGTCCCATGCCTCCGGGTTCATTTTTACGACGTCCTTGCCGCCGGCGATTGCGGCGGGCGCGTTGGCTGCGGTCCAGCACCTGAAACAGAGCAACGCCGAGCGCGAGCGCCATCAGGAGCGCGCCCGCACGCTCAAGCGGCGGCTGACCGAAATTGGGATTCCGGTTATGGAAAATCCCAGCCACATCGTTCCCGTGATGGTCGGCGACCCTGTTATGTGCAAGCGCGCAAGCGACGAGTTGTTGCGCGATTTCGGCATTTACGTACAGCCGATCAATTATCCGACAGTGCCGCGCGGCACGGAACGACTAAGGATCACGCCGACGCCGCTTCACACCGACGAGATGATGGATCATTTGGTCGATTCATTGCGCAATCTGTGGGCGCGGCTGGATATCAGTGAAGCAGCCGCGTAAGCGCCAAGCCATGGCGCCCACCCGCGGTTACGATCCCGCCGAAGTCATTTTCGAGTTCTATCAACTAGGTACGACCGTCAAAGTCACGGCGGTCGACCCGGCAAGCTACACCGAAGTTTCCATGGTCGGTTCGCCCCAGGTCGGCGAACACGAACTCATGCGGCTTGCCCGGCGCAAGCTTGAATACGTGCTCGCCAAAAACGGAAAGTTGGACCCGCCCAAAGCCTAACCTTCTTTCGAAGCGTGCGGGCCATTTCCGTCCGCTCGAATCTGCGCTAGACAAGTGGCGCGGTACGGGGACGCCGCTTGGTTTGGGTCGATGCGGGAAGAGCGGGGGCGAACGAGCCGGATGGCGTATTTCCTCCAGCAGCTGATCAATGGGCTGACACTGGGCAGCATCTATGGGCTGATCGCTATCGGCTACACGATGGTGTACGGCATCATCGGCATGATCAATTTCGCCCATGGCGAGATCTATATGATCGGCGCCTTCATCGCGATGATCTGCTTTACCATTTTGGGCGTCGCCGGCGTGACGTGGGTGCCCTTGGCGCTGCTGATCGTGCTGCTTGTCACGATGATTTTCACCGCGGCCTACGGCTGGAGTGTGGAGCGCATCGCCTATCGGCCGTTGCGCGGCTCGCAAAGACTGGCCGCGCTGATTTCGGCGATCGGTATGTCGCTGGCATTGCAGAACTATGTGCTGCTGACGCAAGGGGCCGGGGTCAAGGCGATGAAGCCGCTGATCACCGGCGGCTTCACAATGTTCGAAGCCGGCGGCTTCGCGGTAACGCTGAGTTACGTGCAGATCATCATTGTGATCTTGACGGTCGTCCTGATGGCCGGCTTTGCCACGATGATCGCGCGGACCACGCTCGGACGGTCGCAACGCGCGTGCGAACAAGATCGCACGATGGCCATGTTGCTCGGCATTGACGTCGACCGGACGATCTCTCTGACCTTCCTCATGGGCGCGGCGCTCGCGGCGGTCGCGGGCGTGATGGTTTCGCTCTATTACGGCGTAATCGATTTCTTCATGGGAT
>JANQOH010000007.1 GCA_028289725.1 Alphaproteobacteria bacterium | reverse complement strand
CCAAATCCATGGTCGGGCGCGCTTACCAATTTGCGTATCAGTCGTCCGGCGACTTCGTGCACGTCCTGCGCGCGCGTCGCCAGGTACGGGTCTTCCATTGCCGCGAAAGCGTCAGCGATGGCGTCGAGTTCCGCTTTGACCGCCGCTTCCGCGTTGATCCGCGCGTCGCCGATCCGCTGGTGAACGCCGCGTATCAAGCGTGAGCCGGACAACATTTGAAGGTGCGCGTCGAGCACATAGCCAAGCTCGTTGCGTGTGGCGGCCGGGAGTTTCTTGGCCTTCTGGGCGAGCTCGGAAAGCTCGGCGCGCGCCGCCGCCACCGCGTCGGCGAACCGGCCCTGTTCCTGTTCAATGTCGCGGACGGCGATCCGCCTTTCCAGAACATCGACGCCGCCGCGATCGACAATCTGCGCCGGGCCAAGACCGATGCCCGCTGCCACACCGATGCCGCGTATCACTTGCTCGCGGCGCCGCCGTTTAGACTTGTCAGTCTTCATCGAACCGGTTCGCTATCAGGGTCGCCAAGGCCTCGATGGCCGGTTTTGCCTCAATGCCATCGGCGAACAAATCGAGTTGGCTGCCCGGTGCCGCGGCCAACATCATCAACCCCATGATCGATATGCCCGAAACTGTGTTGCCATCTTTTGACACCGTTACGTTCGCGTTGAACGCTTCGGCGACTTTGACAAACTTGGCGGCGGCGCGCGCGTGAAGGCCTCGCTCATTGATGATGGTAACGGTGCGCCGAATGCCGAGCGGTTCCCCGGCGGAGTCACTCACGACGTTTCGTTCGCCAGAAGCTGGCTGGCAACGTTGATGTATTTTCGCCCGGCGTCCTGCGCGCAGGCGACCGACTCGGCCAAGTTCTTGTCGTCCCGCACGCTGGCCAGTTTGATCAACATCGGCAAATTGACGCCCGCGATAACTTCGACATCGGCCTTGTCCATGATCGAAATTGCAAGATTGGATGGCGTGCCCCCGAACATATCGGTTAGGACCACCACGCCGTCGCCTTGGTTCACCGCGTCCACCGCTTCCAGAATGTCAGCGCGTCGGCGCTCCATATCGTCATCGGGTCCGATACAAATGCTGCGCATGGCGTCCTGCTTCCCGACGACATGCTCCGTGGCGGCAACGAATTCCTCAGCAAGGCGTCCGTGTGTGACCAGCACGAGACCAATCATACAAATCGACTCCCTTTGTCCCCGGCGCGAAATCCCATTCTAGTGCATTTTCCGCAAAACGTGATCCATTGGCGTGCGCGAAACCCGGGAAATCCAACATCTGTCATTTACCATCTGCTCTAAATGCGATCGACGTCACGATGGCGCAAGGTGACGGCGGTGTCGGGTTGTGTCGACAAATGATCGGCCAGTCGTTCGGCCATCATCACCGATCGGTGCCGCCCGCCTGTACATCCTATGGCGATCGTGAGGTAGGTTTTGCCTTCCGCCGCGTATCGCGGCAGCAGCGGCGTGATCATGGCGCACACCTGCTCGAAGAACAGCGCGAAATGATCGTCTTCCTTGACATAGGCGGCAACAGCCTTGTCGCGGCCATCCATCGGTCGCAATGCCTCAACGTAATGCGGGTTGCGAAGAAATCTGACATCGAAGACCAGGTCTGCCTCGCGCGGGAGACCGTAGCGAAATCCAAACGATGTGACGAAGACGCGCGGGCCGACATAGGCTCCAAGCGCGAAGGTGCCCGACAAGATACGGCGGAGGTCCGCGCTCGACAGGTCCGTCGTGTCCACGACCAAGTCCGCGCGGCTGCGCAGACGGTCCATCAGCCGCCGTTCGCGCAAGATGCCGTCGCTGACCGGCCGGTCGTCGGCGAGTGGGTGCCGGCGCCGTGTCTCGGTAAAGCGTTGCCGCAGCACTTCGTCTTCGCATTCGAGATACACAACGGAGACTGATAAATCGGTTCGTGCGGTTAAGCGGTCGATCTCCGCCAGGACCGCGTCGATTTGGAAATCGCGCGTCCGCGCGTCGACACCGACCGCCAGCGCTTGCGCGGTTTCCGGATTGCTCGGCAAAAGATTGGCGACGAGTTTGATCGGCAAATTGTCGACCACCTCATAGCCCAGGTCTTCAAGCACCTTGAGCGACGTCGACTTGCCGGCGCCGGACAGGCCGGTCACCAGGCACAGACGTGCGGCGTCCGGCGTCACGCGGTGGCACCCGATATTGGAGCCGTCGCGTCACCCAGCGCGCCTGCCAAGCAACCGCCATTTGCCAATGTGCGCACGGCAAGACGGACAACGGCGGCAGCGGACGCATGATGCGGCGTGATCCGTATGCGCGGTAGCGGTATGCCCTCGACGACACAGTGGTCCGGTAAGGGCATGCGCTCGTTCTGCCCATCTGGAACCAGATCAATGATAAGGGCCAATCGCGCCTCCGGCATTACGGGTGCGCGGACGATGCCGAGCCCCCGCACTTCGACCAGCCCGCGTAATGTCTCAGGCGCGCTCGCGAGCAGTAGCCCGCTGGCGCCTGAAACCAGCACCTGATCGTCGGCAACCAATTTGCCGCCGCCATCGAGAAGGCGTATCGCGAGGTCGGATTTCCCGATGCCGGGCGCGCCGCGGATCAGCACACCAAAGCCGTCAACGGCAATACAGCTTGCGTGATAGCAGGACATTGTTGGGGAGGCTTGCCCGGGCGTACGGGCCTTGTCAATCGCCGAGACCGTCGATTTGGGCGTTACGCGGCGTCGGTGCTCGTCGAGGGTTCGACGATCAGCGCATATAGCGCGTCTGCGTTGTTGGCGCCGCGGAGCTTGGCGCAGCTGGCTTTGTCGCGCAGCAAGCGTGACACGCGGGCGAGCGCCTTCAAGTGATCGGCGCCCGCAGACTCCGGCGCCAGCAGCAAAAACACGAGATCGACGGGCTGGTCATCGACGGCGTCGAAATCGATCGGCGTTTCAAGCCGCGCGAACATGCCGAACAATTTGTCTATTTCGCTCAAGCGGGCATGCGGAATCGCGATGCCTTGACCGACGCCGGTACTGCCGAGGCGCTCCCGCTCCAGCAGAACATCGAAAATGCGCCGTTCGTCGACACCGGTCGTCGCGCTGGCCCGCTTCGACAATTCCTGCAATGCCTGCTTCTTGCTGGTCGCTTTCATATGCGGAACGACCGATTCAGGTGCGAGCAGCGTGGCGATGTTCATCCAGTGGCCTCCGCCGGATCCAGCCAACCGATGTTGCCGTCGTCGCGCCTATATACAACGTTTAGGCGACCGCTACCGCTGTGCCGGAACATCAGCAACGAAAGTTCGGCGAGTTCCAAACGCATAACCGCCTCCGCAACGCTGAGATTGTGAATCGCCGTTTCGGTTTCCGCGACAATGACGGGCGAATCGGCGCCCGCGTCGGGCTCCGGCTCCTCGTCTGCTTCGGCCGCCAGAATCGCCTGGCGCGCAATCTGCCCTGCTTCATCGGACGTCGCGCGGCGTGCGTGATGATCGTTGAGCCTTCGCTTGTATCGACGCAGACGCTTTTCTATGCGGTCCGCGGCCGCATCGAACGCGGCATAAATGTCGTCAGCCTCGGCCTGCGCCTGAACCGACACACCGCGTCGCGCATGTACGGAAATACCACTCTTGTACACGTGACGCGCCTTCGAGAATTGAACCTGCGCTTCCAGCGCACGCTCAAAATACTTTGCAACGCCGGACGTGATTCTATCTTCGACATGGCTTCGCAAAGCGTTCCCCACGTCGATATGCTTGCCGCTAACGGAGACCTGCATTCATCCCAACTGTTCGATGGCTTGCAGATTGTCTGGTGGCCGTCGGGGTTTCCGAGCCGCTGCCCACTGACATAGTTCGCATTACCGCACGGTGTCTTAACGTGCGCCCGACGGTGGCGAGGGGCCGGACCATAGTGAACGCGCGGCCTATATGTCAACGGTCGGTTAAGTAATCACGTTTCCCTTCATTTCAAGGCGGTCCGGCTCCCCAATTGCCATAGTCAAATTCGGCCAACTTTCATCTTTCGGCGCTGGACCGAAGACGGAATATGTAAAGATTCCCGATATTTGGCCACTGTGCGCCGCGCGATATCAATGCCGCTTTCAGCGAGCACTGCGACCAACCGATCGTCCGATAGGATCTTCGTCGGTTCCTCGTTATCAATCAGTTGCTTTATGCGATGGCGAACCGACTCGGCCGAGTGCGCCGCACTGCCATTCTTTCCGGGAATGGACGATGAGAAGAAATATTTGAGCTCGAACACACCGCGCGGCGTCGCCATAAACTTGTTGCTGGTTACGCGGCTAATCGTGCTTTCGTGCATTTCGACTTCGTCCGCGATGTCGCGCAACGTCAAAGGACGCAGGTAATGCACGCCCTTGGTTAAAAACGCATCCTGCTGTCGGATGATCTCGCTTGCGACTTTCAGAATTGTCTGCGCCCGTTGGTCTAGGGCGCGAACCAGCCAATTGGCTGATTGAAGACTCTCCTGAATGTAGGCTTTCTCTTCGCGCGTGCGTGCTGCGCGGCTGATGACCGCGTAATAACTGTTATCGACCAGAACCTTCGGCAAGGTGTCGTTGTTGAGTGTCACCGACCAATCGCCTTCTGCGTCCGGTTGGACGTAAACATCTGGGACAACTGTTTGAACGATATCGTTCTCGAACGACAAACCGGGCTTCGGATCCAAGGAACGCAGTTCGTGGACCAACTCGATAATATTGTCGTCGGTTAGCTCACAAAGTTTTGCCAGACCCGACACATCGCGATTGGCCACGAGATCCAAATTGTCCAGGAGAATTTCCATTTCCTCGCACAATCGTCCACGGTCCGCCAGTTGCAGCGCTAAGCAATCCGACAACGATCGTGCAAACAGTCCGGCCGGTTCGCATTTGCGTAAGATTTCAAGGACGCGCTCAACGGGTTCCACGTCGCATCCGAGTTGTTCTGCAATCAATGCGCAATCACCAATAAAGTAGCCGCTATCGTCCAACTGATCGATGAGATGCGAGCAGATCAGCCGATCCATCGGGTCCGACGTGACGATGGCGACTTGTTCCTCGATGAGTTCGCGCAGCCCTTTCGGCCGGGTCAGTGCGTCATCCATCGCGTCGGAAAGCTCGAAATCGGCCCTGCCGCCCGAACCGTAGGCGACGGCATCACCGGTGCTGGGCGGCGGTGCCATAGAGGGTTCAGCATCGAAAACATTGCCGTAATCGGTATCGAGGGGCGCGGCATTCTCATTGGCCATCACATCGCTGTTCGCGAGTTCGGCAGAGTCGGAAACCGGTTCCGCCTCGCCACCGTCGCCTGCCTCATCGGTTTCGAATGGCGTGTCCGCCGCTACCGCTTGCGCGTCCGGGGCTTCTTCGCGCGCCGCTTCCAAGAGCGGGTTCTTTTCAAGCTCTTGCTCGACATAGCTTTGTAATTCGAGATTTGAGAACTGCAGCAGTTTGATCGCCTGCTGCAATTGCGGCGTCATGACCAGTGACTGGCCTAGCCGTTGTTCGAGTCGGAGCCCGGTTGCCATCTGCTGTTCGCTCGCCGGCGTCGGCTTTAGAGGCTGAAGCGCTCGCCGAGATAGACCCGTCGAACGCCTTCATGAGCCACAATTTCGCCGGGCGCACCTTCCATGAGTACCGAGCCGTCGTGCAGTATGTAGGCCCGGTCAACAATTTCGAGGGTTTCACGCACATTGTGCTCGGTAATAAGCACGCCGATGCCCCGGTCCTTCAAATGCGAAACCAAATCGCGAATTTCTCCTACCGCGATCGGGTCAATTCCCGCTAATGGTTCGTCAAGCAACATAAAGCTTGGTTGCGCCGCAAGCGCACGCGCAATCTCCACGCGCCGCCGCTCGCCGCCCGAAAGCGCCAGTGCCGGCGTCCGTCGCAAATGACTAATCGAGAATTCCGCCAACAGCTCGTCGAGCAGCGTCTCGCGACGTTCGCTAACGGGTTCGACGACTTCGAGGATCGCGCGAATATTGTTCTCGACGGTCATGCCCCGAAATATCGATGCTTCCTGCGGCAAATATCCGACGCCAAGTCGCGCACGCCGGTACATGGGCAAATCGGTGATGTCGTGGCCATCAAGGCTCACCGTGCCAGTATCGGCCTTTAACAGACCGGTAATCAGGTAAAAGGTGCTGGTCTTGCCGGCACCGTTCGGGCCGAGCAGCCCGACAGCCTCACCGCGCTTAACTGACAGCGATACATCGCGCAAGACCGGCCGGCGCTTGTAGGATTTCCCGAGGTGATGCGCCGCAAGTCCCTCGGACTCGGCAACCAATCGCGGTTCGGTGCCGGACTTGTCCCCGTCCGCTCGCGAAGGCGCCAAACGTGTATTCACTGGCCACCCTCGGAATCGTCCGTACGGTTGGGCTGCAGAATCGCCGTGACCCGGCCATTCGACGTGGTCGAGCCGCCGCCGGCGGTCGGTTGGGGCGCCCCCTCGAGCACGCTGCGGCCGCTATTTAGGTCCATTACCAGCTTGTCACCGCGCAAAACGTTCTCACCCTGTGTCAGGACGACGGAGCCTGAAAGCTGCACGATGCTCTTCTCCACGTCGTATTCGCCGGTTTCGCCGCGTGCGCTCTCTTCAGGCGTGGTCAGGCTTACATTACCGTCGGCGGTGATTAATTTTATCTTATCAGCGCCCTCGCCTTCACCTTGGCTTAGGTAGGCGGTCAGCACATCCGCATGCAATTTGTAACGGCCCTGGACCGCGTCCGCATTGCCGCGCGCGATCGCGATGCGTTCCTCATTCATCCATTCCATGGTGTCCGAGGTGATCTCAATCGGCGCATTGGAATCCGATTCAAATTGCGCAAAAGCCGCGGCGCCGCCGAGCGTCGCGATAAATAATCCAAGCATCAGACGTTTAGCCATCGGTTAACCCTCCGTGTCCGACGCTTCCGGGTATAGCACCAAGGTCGGACGGCCCGGAAATTCAAAAACTTGGCCCTCCGCGCGATAGCGAATGCCTTGAGAGGCCAGGTTGCCCCACGGGCCCTGGCTTTTGACCGGCTCGTCGCCCTGCGCGCTGCCATCGCGCAGGTCGAAAACGATCGATTCCGTTTGCACCTTAAACCCGGTATCGGTGAATAAATTGACGGCGCCGTCGAGCTTTAGCGTCTCGGCGTCCCGGTCGTACCAGCCTTCCCTGGCGCGAATATTCACGTAATCGCCGTCTTTCAGCGTGATATCCGCTTCGGGCATTCTCAGGAAAATCGTGTCGTCGCCGTTTGACGGCCGCATCGCGACTTCCGCGGTCACCGTATAAGGCTGATTGGCTGAATCCGTGCCAACGAAACGCGGATTTTGCATTTCGTCGCGCCCATTGATGAGTGTTTCTTCACTGACCAGATCGCTTACATCGACGCTCGATTCGATCATCATTGGCCAGGCCACCAAAGAGATAACGATCCCTGCCGCGGCCGCGGGAATAAGCAATTTGAGCAGGCCAACGCGCCGCCGATAGCCGCGTTCGGCGCGCATTGCATCGGCCGAAGAACGTCGGTGTGTCCAACGTTGTATGAATTGGGGGCGTGCCATGCCTTATTGGTTCCTTCGCCCTAGTATCGCCGCTACGCGATTCCCGCCCGTAGGCAATCATGCAGGTGCAATATGCCAACCGGTCGTTGCTCTTCGACAACGAACAGGCTCGTTATGGCGTTGGTGCTCATGATCCAGAGCGCTTCCGCCGCGAGCCGGCGCGGCGCGACGATCTTCGGATTGGCCGTCATGATGTCGACAACGCTCTTGGCCAACAAATCGGCACCCATGTGACGCCGCAGATCACCATCGGTCACGATGCCGATCAGCGCGCCGTCGGATCCTGTGACGCCGACGCAGCCAAAACTGCGCGCCGTCATTTCAATCAAAGCCTGGTCCATGCGACTGTCGGACGCGATCAGGGGCACGTCGTCGCCGGAATGCATGAGGTCGCCGACCGTCCGGAGCCGCGATCCTAAGCTGCCGCCCGGATGCAGCATCTTAAAATCGATCCCGGTAAAGCCGGAACGGCGCATCATGGTAACGGCCAAGGCATCGCCCAAAGCCATCGCCATGGTGGTCGACGTGGTCGGCGCCATTCGGTTTGGGCACGCTTCTTCGGCGTCTGGCAGCACCAAGGCCACGTCGGCGCGCTCAGCGAGCGTGCTGCCGGTCCGACCAACGATCGCGACCAGGGGAATCCGAAACCGTCCGGCATGTTCCAAAATGTCGTTCAGTTCGGCGGTTTCGCCGGAATTCGACAAAGCAAGTACCACATCGCTGCGGGTGACCATGCCAAGGTCGCCGTGGCTGGCTTCGGCGGGGTGGACAAAGATCGCTGGTGTTCCCGTCGAGGCGAATGTCGCGGCAATCTTGCGCGCAACATGCCCTGATTTGCCCATGCCGGTGACGATGACACGGCCATGCCCACTGCCAAGCAAGTCGACAGCGGCGACAAAATTGCCGTCGAGCGACTGGGCAAGCGCGGCGAGGGCGGTGGATTCGGTCTCCAGAACAGCACGGCCCGCGACCAGATCCGTATCACCGCGCTCTTGCGCGGTTTCGCTGGCTGAAAACGTCACGGCGCCCACCGCACCAATGGTTTCGTGAAAACGGCCCCGATTTTGCATGTCTGGGAGAAAGTATGGGCAATGGTCAGCGTGAAATCAATCGTTCCAACCCCATAAGTTTGATCGTTCGGCACGGTCAGTGCGCGAAGATGTCTTCGTCAGGCCAACCGGCGAGATCAAGCGCCGCGCGCATCGGCAAAAAGCTGAAACAGGCGGCGGCCAAATCGGCGCGTCCTTCCCGTTCGAGCATTGTGTCCAGGCGCCCGCGAAGCGCGTGGAGGTGCAATACGTCGGACGCGGCATAGGCCTTCTGCGCGTCACTCAACGTTTCGGCCGCCCAGTCAGAACTCTGTTGCTGCTTCGAAAGTTCCACGCCCAACAACTCGCTGCACAAATCTTTCAAGCCGTGGCGGTCGGTATAGGTGCGCACCAGTTTCGATGCGATCTTTGTGCAATAGACCGGCCGGCACGCGACGCCGAGCGCACGCATCAAAACCGCAATGTCGAACCGGCCGAAGTGAAACAGTTTGGTGCGGCCTTGGTCCTCCAAAAGCGCACGCAGATTGGGTGCCGAAAAATCCGCGGTTGGGAAGTGCACCAAGTGCGCGTCGCCGTTGCCGTCGGAAATTTGCACCACGCAAAGACGATCGCGTTGCAAATTCAGGCCGGTGGTTTCCGTGTCAATCGCCAGTGTGTCACCGAAAACCACGGTGTCCGGCAGATCGTTCTTGTAAAAATGGACGGTCATGTATCGTCCGCTCCGTCGCCACGATATCGCATCGGCTAATCAGCTCCGTGGTTCGGGAAACGGCGTGGTGCCCAGGAGAAGACTCGAACTTCCACGGCCTTGCGGCCACTGGCACCTGAAGCCAGCGCGTCTACCAATTCCGCCACCTGGGCCAAGCCGCCTGCGGCGCACTTTTGCGCCGTCATCGGCCATTCGCGTTGCCTGTGACTACTCAACGCCCAAATGTCTGTCAACGCACTTTGTGCTGGCGCCGTGGCCGCTGCTCGGGCATGAATGGAGGTGAGGGCGCGTGTTAGACTGATCGTCAGTGCGACCCGAGCGGGAACGACTTACAGGACGGGGCATGGCAGGCAAGCAAGCAACCGTGTTTGGTGGCTCGGGTTTCCTTGGCCGCTATGTGGTGAAGCGCTTGGCGGAGGCGGGCTGGCGCATTTTTGTCGGGGTACGACAACCTGAGAATGCCGGCTTTCTTCGCCCCATGGGCGACGTGGGCCAAGTGGTCCCCATTAAGGCGAACATTACGGATACGGAAGCGATCGCCGCCGCGGTCGAAGGCTCCGACCTTGTGATCAACGCGGTCGGAATCTTGTTTGAGAAGGGCGATCAACGATTTGCCGCGATTCACGCGCAAGGGGCGGAGCGTGTCGCTCAGGCCGCTAAGGCGGCCAATGTCGGGCGCTTGATTCACGTCTCGGCGATCGGTGCCGATGCGGGTTCGCCTTCGGTATATGCCCGATCGAAGGCGGCCGGCGAAGCCGCGGTCGCGGCGGCGTTTGAGGGCGCCACGATTTTTCGGCCGAGCCTGTTGATCGGACCGGAAGACGATTTCTTCAATCGTTTCGCCGCGCTCGCACGGATCGCACCGGCGTTGCCGCTGATCGGTGGCGGCCACACCAAATTTCAACCGATCTATGTCGGCGACGTCGCTGACGCGATCGTGGCGGCGGCGGACGACCCCGACACCGCTGGGCGCGTGTTCGAACTCGGCGGGCCCACTGTCTACAGTTTCCGAGAACTCATGGCCTACATCTTATCGGAGACAGGGCGGCGCCGGTTGTTGGTCCCGGTCGCGCCATGGATGATCAAGCCAAAAGCTTGGTTTTTGGAGTTCCTACCCAAGCCGCCCTTGACGCGAGATCAGATCGCTTTGTTGGAGCGCGACAATGTTGTCGACCCCAATCCGGGTTCGACGATTGGCCGGATCGGGGATTTTGGGATCACCCCGACGCCAATCGAGGCGGTTGCGCCGGAATATCTTAGCCGTTATCGCAAGGGCGGGGGCTCGCAGCCCAGCCGGTTCGGGTGAAACGCGGCTAAAAATAAACCAGCGCCAAGAGGACCAAGCCTAGTCCGAGTCGGTAGATCACCAGCGGTGTGAAGGTTGCGCGTTCCAGCCAACGCATCAACACCGCGACTGCAAGAAACGCGGCGATAAATGAGAGCCCGGCGGCGGCCAGCGCATCACCCGTAAGCAACGGGTCGCCGGCGGCGACAAGTTTGGCGCTCTGCAAAACACCTGCTCCCAAAATGACCGGGATCGACATCAACATGGAAAAGCGCGCCGCCTCGGTTCTTCGGTATCCGAGCGCCCGCGCCGTCGTCATGGTGATGCCGGCACGGCTGGTGCCCGGCACCAAAGCCAGAGTTTGAGATAAACCGATCGCCAGCGCGTCACGCACTGACATGGTGCCCGCGCTGAATTCAGTGCGCCCCAATCGGTCGGCGAAATAGAGCAGAACGGCACCTAGGGTCATGGTCCAAGCGATCACTGCCGGATCGCGAAATACCGTTTCCGCGTAGCCGGACAGTGCCGCACCGGCAATCAGAGCTGGGATCGTAGCGATGATCAGCAACCAGACTTGGCGTTTTTCTGCATGCTCACGCCGGAGGACGATGGCAAGTCCCGCTAGAACAAGTCGCGCGATATCACGGCGAAAATAGACCAGCACCGCGCCCAGGCTTCCGACATGCGCCGCCACGTCCACCGCGAGACCTTGATCGGGCCATTCGGTAAATACGGGAATCAAGGCAAGATGCCCGGACGAACTGACCGGAAGAAACTCGGTCAGGCCCTGGACCAAGGCGACGACAAGCAGGTGAATCAGCGTCACGACCGCGCTCCTTCGATCAGCGGTATCGGCTAATGAAACTATCGCGGCGCCGGGACGTGGAAACCCAAAAATTGGTCTCGTTTCCGGACCATTTTCTCGAATGGCATGCCAAAGTGCGCTTGGCGCATATAATTAGGCGACCGGCGTCAGCGCGTCGTTCCGCAGGCAAGCCAAAGATTCGATTGAGCAAGCCAATAGGGTGCGGGGTGGAAGCGAGCCATGCAGACGCTCGCACGTGGTTTCGGCCGAGCGCGCGACGGCATCGTTGGGTGCGCGACGGAGTGAGGGAAGAGTGCAGACAGCGGAACCACCACTGTTAACACGGACGCTCCACCATTTGCCGCTTTCGGCGGCGAGTCGATCCGTGCGCTTGGCGCTCGCGGAGAAGGGCCTGGAAGTTCGTTTGGAGGCAGAGCCGGTTTGGGAGAAGCGGGACGCCTTTCTGGCGCTGAACCCGTCGGGCGAGGTACCGGTTTTGGTGGATGTCGACGGTGCGTCCGTGGCCGGCGGCGACGTAATTTTGGAATATCTCGATGAGGCCTATCCGGACTGCCCGTTGATCAGTGATTCGGTTGTCGCCCGTGTCGAATGCCGTCGCATGGTGGCTTGGTTCGCCCAGCGATTCGACCGTGAAGTCACGACGCCTCTGGTCAATGAGAAAGTGCTTAAGCGTTTCCTGCAGCTCGGTCATCCCGACAGCAACGCCATCCGCGCCGCCAAGACCAATATCGATATGCACTTGGAATATATTGGTTGGTTGACCGATCGGCGCCGCTGGCTCGCGGGCAATGAGATCACCCGCGCGGATTTGGTGGCGGCGGCTCACTTGTCGGTTGTCGATTATCTCGGCGACGTGCCTTGGCAAGCGCATTCTCCCGCCAAGGACTGGTATGCGAAGATCAAGTCGCGCCCCAGTTTTCGGCCGCTCTTGGAAGATTATGTCCCGGGCGCTTTGCCGCCGACACATTACGGAAATCTTGATTTCTAAGCCGATGGGCGGTGTCGAACATGCCCGAGATCGCACGCGAATCGCGCATTAGGGACCGAGCCCTAGGTCTCGGATTCGATGCCGTGGGTTTCGCGGACCCGGCTTCATTGTCCGAAGCCGGTGAGCGGCTGATCACATTCATCGAGCTTGGCTGGCACGGCGACATGGGATGGATGGCTGAGACCGCGGCGCGCCGCCGTTCGCCTCTTGCCTTGTGGCCCGCCGCGCGGAGCTCCGTGATCGTCGCGCTCAACTATGGCCCCGACTCCGATCCGCTCGAAACGCTCGACCAAAGCGACGTCGCGACAATTTCGGTTTACGCGCGCAATCGGGACTATCACGAGCTCGTTAAGGGACGCCTTAAGCAGCTCGCGGGCTGGATCCACAGAAAATTTGAGGCGGACGTGAAAGTGTTCGTGGATACCGCGCCGCTGCTCGAAAAACCGCTGGCACAGGCTGCAGGAATTGGTTGGCAAGGCAAGCATACGAATTTGGTATCGCGAGAGGCCGGTTCGTGGCTGTTTCTCGGCGCGATCTTAACCACGCTTGATCTTTCGTTCGACGAGGCGGAGGTTGACCACTGCGGCGCCTGTCGCGCATGTCTCGATATATGCCCGACACAGGCATTCGTTGCACCGTATCAACTTGATGCGCGGCGGTGCATTTCGTATCTCACGATCGAACACAAGGGACATATTCCACGACATTTGCGTGCATTGATGGGCAACCGGATCTATGGGTGCGATGATTGCCTCGCGGTCTGTCCGTGGAATAAATTCGCACGACCGACCGATGAGCCCAAACTGCGAGCGCGTGAGGACCTGAATGCGCCGCATCTCGCGGAATTAGCTCAGCTCGACGACGCTCGATTCCGAAAAATGTTTGCGGGCTCTCCCGTTAAGCGCATTGGCCGCGACCGATTCCTGCGCAATGTCTTGATTGCGATTGGGAATAGCGGAGAGCCTGCTTTGGCTGGTCCGGCGCGGGACGCGCTCTCCGACGCGTCACCTTTGGTTCGCGTTGCGGCGGTTTGGGCTTTGCGACGATTGTTGCCGAACGAACTATTTCTGTCATTGCGCTCGGAGTGTGGTCCGAAGGAGGACGACCCGGATGTGAGTGCCGAATGGCAATTCAGTTAATTCTGCTCATTCCTCTTCCCGATCAAGTTCAGCCAAAAATTCCTGCGCTATTGCCGCGGCTTCCGTGTTTGGGGCTGTGACAAGGATGGTGCCAAAATCCTTGCGCGCCGCCGCGATATCGTTTGCCGCGAGAGAGAGCTTGCCACGCTCGATTAACGCCGTGGGATTTGTTGGATCGATGGTAAGGGCATTGGTCACGTCGGCGTCGGCCAGCTCATTCGCGCCCAACCTTCGATAAATCGACGCGCGTTCAATCAAGGCTTCTGCGCGGTCGGGCGCCATGACAAGCGCGGCATTGAGATCGTCCAGCGCGTCCCAATGCTTTTCGCGTGCGGCACGCGCGCTCGCGCGATCGATGAGGAGATCTGCATTTCCGGGTTCAAGCTCAAGCGCCCGGTCGAACGCACCTTCCGACAGATCAAATTGGCCCGCGAGCAACCAAGCGTGGCCGGATTGCGAGAACAGGGCGGCCTGGTGTTCCGGCGGCGCTTCGGCGCTATCCGCGGCCAACGCGGTCAGTTCGGACGCGGCTTCGTCGTAACGCTCCAACGCGACGAGCGCGAGGGCCAGGCAGTGACGCGCCGCCAGATCGCCGGTTTCGAGCCGCCAACGGCGCGCCGATTCGAGCGCCGTCAGAGGATCTTGGGCGCTTAGGGAAACGCAGGCGTCATAGTCGCGTTCGGCGGCGTCTGCTGAGGTACTCACTAAGCAAGTCGCCAGACCAAATACGAATAGGGGAAGCAAGCGGTTGAGCGTCATGTTGCGCGTCCATATATGGGCTCGATAAAGTCGCTCACACCTCCGCTCTAGACAAGGGGCGGCACCAACCAAGTTGAATGTCCTCAGCCAATGACCGATTCGCCGCGCCTGTTTTGTTTTGGCCTGGGCTTTAGCGCCAGCGTGCTTGCGCGACGCTTGTTGAAATCCGGGTGGCGCGTTGCGGGAACGCACAGAAGCGCGGAAGGCGTTGCCACCGCGGTCGATTTGGGTATCGAAGCCTATCAGTTCAGCCCGGACCACCCGCTTGCGGATCCCGCCGCCGCTTTGGACGGCACCACGCATATCGTCAGCTCCATTCCGCCAAGTGAGAGTGGCGATCCTGTGATCGACCTTCACCGTGACGCGTTGGTTTCGCTCAAGTCCTTGCGGTGGATTGGCTATCTGTCGGCGACAAGCGTGTACGGCGATCGTGGTGGTGCGGTTGTGAGCGAAGCGGATGCGCTCCAACCCGTCAGTACGCGAGCGCGCAAACGGGCACGCGCCGAATCACTATGGCTCGAACTTTGGGCAAAGCACGAAATGCCGATCCATGTATTTCGCCTGGCCGGAATTTATGGCCCAGGTCGGAGCGCGCTCGATCAAATACGAAAAGGACGCGCCAAACGCATCGATCGGCCAGGGCACAAATTTTCGCGTATACACGTTGAAGATATTGCAACGGCGCTTATGGCCTCGATCGAGACCCCGAACCCGGGCGCCATCTACAATCTATGCGATGACGAACCGGCGCCGAGCGCCGAGGTGACGGCCTATGCGGCCGAGCTGCTCGGCGTTGATCCGCCGCCGCTCGTGCCGTTCGACGAGGCTGCGAAGGACATGTCACCCATGGCGCGGGAGTTCTGGGCGGATAGGCGCACGATCAGCAATCGCCGCATGCACGAAGAACTGGGAGTCGGTTTGAAATACCCGAACTATCGCGAAGGGCTAAGCGCCATCCTCGCCGAGAGCGGATAATTCTGCGACCGCGGCGCACAGGCGCGCCAGATCGCTCGGCTCGCTTAAGCGATGATCACCGTTCTTGATGTAGGTCGCCGATACGTCATCGCTTTTGGTCAGTTCCAGGATCGCCATGGCGGATTGCCAGGGCACCGCTTCGTCTTTCATGCCATGCAGCAGGCGGATCGGGCAGTTGAGGTCGATGGGTCCAGTCAGTAGGCATCGCGCATTGCCGTCGAGGATGAGGTCTTGTGTGATGATGTAGGGCCGCTCGTCATAGTCAGACGAGATTGCGGTTTGGCCCGTACGGCTCAATTCCTCGCGCTGCGCCTCCGTCAATTCGGTCGACAACATACGGCTCGTAAAATCCGGCGCGGCGGCGACGCCAACCAGCCCTTGCACCCGTTCCTTGCGGGCCAAGGCGGCGAGCAGCATGATCCAACCGCCCATACTGGACCCGACGATAATCAAAGGGCCTTCGGTCACGTCGTCAATGATCGCTATGGCATCGTTCGTCCAGTCGCCGATGGTGCCATCCTCGAATCGTCCGGACGAAACGCCGTGCCCGCGATAATCAAAGCGCACAAATCCCTGACCGCGTGCCCGACAGAAATCCTCCAGCGTGGTGGCTTTGGTGCCGGTCATGTCCGACATGAACCCGCCGCAAAACATGACGGTTGGCGCATTTCCCTCGGTCTTGTGATAGGCGACATAGTCGCCATTCGGGCGGTCGAGGCGAGACGGGTCGGTCATGGTGAGGGCTCGTTTGCTGCGGTATGAATGGCGGGATGGAGCAAGACGTGGACCCTATCAGGCCTGGTGCAGCGGCAGAAGCAGGTCGCACGCCGGGCGTGCTGCAAGTCCTTCCACATTTGGCAGCAGGCGGCGTTCAGCGTGGCACCGTCGAGATTGCGCGCGCCCTGGTCAACGCCGGCTGGCGGGCGATTGTAGCGTCGGAAGGCGGCCCGGGTGTCGCGGCGCTTGAGGCCGTGGGAGGCACGCACCTGACCTTGCCTGTCGCGCGTAAGAACCCGCTCACAATGTGGCGCAACGCGGATCAGCTCGCGCGTCTCATTGAACGCCAAGGCGTGGACATTGTTCACGCCCGCAGCCGTGCGCCAGCGTGGAGCGCCGCGATCGCGGCACGCCGCACAGGCCGGCGGTTCGTCACGACATTTCATGGCACATACGGCCACGCCAATGCGCTGAAGCGGCAATACAACGCGGTGATGACGCGCGCCGACGCGGTGATTGCCATATCGGAGCACATCGCGCGCCATATGCAGGCGATCTACGGGACGCCGCGCGATCGCATTCGCGTCATTCATCGCGGTGTCGATCTCGACTTGTTCGACCCCGCGCAAGCCGACGGTCCGCGCGTGGCGGTATTGCGCGCCGCATGGGACGTGCCGGATGGCGTCCCGGTGATTATGCTGCCCGGACGGGTCACGCGATGGAAGGGCCAGCATGTATTGATCGACGCGCTCGCCCGGTTGGATCGGCGCGATTTTTGCTGTTTGCTCGTTGGTGATGATCAGGGTCGGGACGGGTACCGCGCGGACCTGGACGCGGCGATTTCACGGTATGGCCTCGGCGATGTCGTACGGCTGACCGGGCCGTGCGACGACATGCCGGCGGCTTATCGCCTGGCTGATCTTGTGGTTTCTGCGTCGACCGATCCCGAAGCTTTTGGACGGGTTGCCATCGAGGCCCAAGCAATGGGCCGGCCCGTTATCGCAACAGACCATGGCGGCGCTCGTGAAACGGTCGTCGAGGGTGAAACCGGTTGGTTGGTCCCGCCGGGTGACGAAGACGCGCTGGCCGAAGCGCTAAAGAACCTCTGGTGCCCCGAAAATGTGCTACGGCCGATTGGGGATGCGGGGATCGCGCACGCGCGCGCGCGTTTCACGATCGATAAAATGTGCGCGGAGACGATGGCGGTCTACCAAGAATTGCTCGCGAAAACGGAGCAGTGATCGTTGGTTGGGCGCGAAAAGATCCTCGTCATCAAACTGGGCGCGCTCGGCGATTGGGTCCTGGCGACCGGTCCTTTCGCAGCCATCCGGGCGCACCATCCGCATGCGGAAATTACGCTGATGACATTGGCGGAGTTCGCGGACTGGGGTGCGCGCTGCGGCTGGTTTGACGATATTTGGATTGACGACCGGCCAAGTTGGACCCGTCCGTTCGGCTGGCTGGCGCTGCGCCGCAGGCTCAACGAAGCGCGTTTTTCGCGCGTGTATGATTTGCAAACGTCCGACCGCAGCAGTGCTTACTTTCATTTGATGTCGAGCCACCGACGGCCGCAATGGTCGGGGATTGCGCGCGGTTGTTCGCATCCGCATGCGAACCCGCATCGTGACACCATGCACACCGTGGATCGGCAAGCCGAGCAGTTGTCGATGGCCGGAATTGACCGCACCCCGCCGCCGTCTCTGCGCTGGCTCGACGCCGAGGTCGACGAGTTTGGTCTCGGCGGTGACTACGTCCTGTTGGTTCCTGGCGGCTCCGCTCACCGACCCGGCAAACGGTGGCCGGCCGACCGCTACGCCGCCATCGCGCGCGCGTTCCGGGAAAGGGGAATTCAGCCGGTCTTACTTGGTGCGGGAGCGGAAGCAGTAACATTGATAGAAATCGAAAATGATGCACCGGGCAGCCTCAATTTGGCAGGGCGGACGAGCCTCGATCAGATCGCAGCGCTTGCACGCCGGGCCATGGGCGCCGTCGGCAACGACACCGGGCCCATGCATATCGTCGCGACGGCAGGTGCGCCGAGCGTCGTGTTATTTAGCGACGCTTCGGACCCAGCGCTGTGCGCGCCGCGCGGCGGGGCCGTTCAGATACTCCGCCGTGATCGGTTGTCGGAGCTGCCGGCCGACGAAGTGATTGCCACGTTCGACGCGATTGCCAGGCGTGCTTGACAGGATTCCGAAAGCCTCCCATTTTCCGCCTTCACCATGAGCACCTCCTCAGTCAGCCAAGCCACTCAGACTGTGGCAATTACCTTGCCGGACGGCTCGTCACGCAGCTATCCGGCGCCGGTGACGGGCGCCGATGTTGCCGCGGACATCGGGCCGGGCCTCGCAAAGGCAGCCTTGGCCGTTCGGGTTGACGGCGAGTTGCGCGATCTCACGCGCGAAATCGAAGGTGACGCCGCGCTCAGCATTGTGACCGCGAAGGACGAGGATGGCGTCGAGATACTCCGCCATGATGCCGCGCATGTTCTCGCCGAAGCCGCGAAGGAGTTGTGGCCCGATATTCAAGTGACCATCGGCCCGGTCATCGAAGACGGCTTCTATTACGACTTTTCGCGCAGCGAACCCTTCACGCCCGAAGATTTGGTCTTGATGGAAGAGCGCATGCGCGAAATCGTCGAAAGGGATGAGCCGATCACGCGCGAAGTGTGGGATCGCGAAGATGCCATCCACTATTTCGATGGAATCGGCGAAAAATACAAAGCGCAGATCATTCAGGATCTGCCCGATGACGAAATCATCACGATCTACAAGCAGGGCGATTTCACCGATCTGTGTCGCGGCCCGCATTTGCCGTCGACCGGTAAGCTCGGCAAGGCGTTTAAGTTGCTCAAGATTGCTGGCGCCTATTGGCGCGGCGATAGCCGCAACGAGATGCTCCAGCGCGTCTATGGCACCGCGTGGGCGAACGAAAAGGACCTCAAGGCTTATCTGCATCGCCTGGATGAGGCGGAGAAGCGCGACCACCGGCGTCTCGGCCGAGAAATGGACCTGTTTCACTTCCAGGAAGAAGCGGCCGGCAGCGTGTTCTGGCACCCGAAGGGATGGACCCTATATCGGACGGTCCAGGATTATATGCGCCGGAAGCTTGATGCCGCCGATTATGTAGAGGTCCGGACGCCAGAGCTCGTTGACAGAACATTGTGGGAAGCGTCGGGCCATTGGGAGAAATTCCGCGAACATATGTTCACCGCGGAGTCGGAAGACCGGGTCTTGGCGCTCAAGCCGATGAACTGCCCGTGTCATGTTCAAATTTTCCGGCAGGGCTTGAAGAGTTACCGCGATCTGCCGTTGCGCATGGCGGAATTTGGCGCCTGCCACCGCAATGAACCATCGGGTGCTTTGCACGGCCTGATGCGCGTGCGCGCTTTCGTACAGGACGACGCGCATATTTTCTGCACCGAGGATCAGATCACCGACGAGACAATCCGTTTCTGTCGCTTGTTGCTCGAGATCTACCGCGATTTCGGCTTCGAAGACGTGATGGTGAAGTTCGCCGACCGACCGCCGGTGCGTGCCGGCGAGGATGCGGTGTGGGACCGCGCAGAGTTCGCGCTGCAAGATGCCTGCAAAGCGGCCGGGCTCGAAACCGTGCTAAATCCGGGCGAGGGCGCGTTCTACGGCCCGAAGCTCGAGTTTGTTTTGCGCGATGCGATCGGGCGCGATTGGCAATGCGGCACGCTTCAGGTCGATTTCGTTTTGCCGGAGCGGTTGGACGCGACCTATATTGGCGAGGACGGTGCGCGCCACCGCCCCGTTATGCTCCACAGGGCCATTCTCGGTTCATTCGAGCGATTTCTGGGAATACTCATCGAGAACTATGCCGGTCGCATGCCGATGTGGTTGGCGCCGGTCCAAGTGGTGGTCGCGACCATCACCAGCGACGGGGACGATTACGCCAAGGCGGTGCTAAGCAAGCTTGAGGCCGCCGGATTGCGTGCCGCGATCGATCTCAGAAACGAGAAAATCAATTACAAGGTGCGCGAACACAGCCACGCCAAGGTGCCGGCTATGCTGGTCATCGGCAAACGCGAGGCCGAAGAAAAGACGGTTTCCATGCGTCGGCTCGGATCGAAAGATCAGGAAGTACTTGCACTTGGCGAAGCTGTTACTAAACTTATAGAAGATGCGGCGGACCCGCTGGCGCGGGCCAAAGTCGCGGATTGAGGTGACGCCCCCCAGCTGTCTTGGCAGATAAACGACGGCATGCTGAAAAGTGGGGCCGTCGTTGGTTGCCGTGTGCTTGCATGCGGTTGGACAAGCTAGGGAGTTAGAGAATAGCCAGATTTCACGCCCCGTTGCCGCCGCAACGCGATGGGCCTCGTGCAAACGAGCAAATTCACGCCGACCCGGTTCGACTGGTTGATCACGCCGGTGAAATGATCGGAGTCGTGCCTTTACGAGACGCGTTGGAACGTGCCGCCGAAGTCGGACTCGACTTGGTGGAAGTGTCGCCGAACGCGGACCCGCCAGTCTGCAAAGTCCTGGATTACGGTAAGTTCAAGTATGACGCGCAAAAGCGCGCCGCCGAAGCTCGCAAAAAACAGAAAACCATCGACATCAAAGAGATCAAGATGCGTCCGGGCATTGATGATCACGACTATGATGTGAAGATGCGCAGCATCACCAAGTTCCTCGGCGAGGGGGACAAGGTGAAGGTGACTTTGCGGTTCCGCGGCCGCGAAATGGCGCATCAGGAACTCGGCATGCGCGTCTTAGACCGGGTCAAGCAAGAGCTGGATGAACTCGGCAAGGTGGAACAATTCCCGAAGATGGAAGGCCGCCAAATGACCATGGTGCTGGCGCCGCGATAAGGACGCGGACGGTGGGCGCGGCCCGCTTGCATCCGGCCTAACCTGTCGCTATAACCCACGCTTCTTGCGCCCGGAGGCGACTCTGGGCGTCGGAGCACGTCGGTCCGCCGGCGCAACCATTCACGACAATCGGCCGAGGAAATCTGCCATGCCTAAGCTCAAAACGAAGAGCGGCGCCAAGAAGCGCTTCCGCCTCACCGCGGGCGGCAAGGTTCGTATGAATCAGGCGGGCAAGCGCCACGGCATGATCAAGAGAACCAAGAAGTTCATCCGCAATCAGCGCGGCAGCACCATCATGGCGGAATCCGACGCCCGGGTGGTCCGAAAGAACTTCCTCCCTTACGGCTGAGGTATCGGGCATGGCTCGGGTCAAACGGGGCGTCACGACGCACGCTCGGCATCGCAAGATCATCAAGGCGGCGAAAGGCTATTACGGTCGCCGCAAGAACACCTTCCGCGTCGCCAACCAGGCGGTGGAGAAGGCCGGCCAATATGCCTATCGCGATCGGCGCAATCGGAAGCGAACCTTCCGGTCGCTTTGGATTCAGCGGATCAACGCTGGCGTCCGCGAGCATGGTCTGACTTACGGCCAGTTCATGAACGGCATCGCGAAAGCGGGCATTGCGCTTGACCGCAAGGTCTTGGCCGATATCGCGGCACGTGATCCCGGCACATTTAAGGAATTGGTGGAGGCCGCGCGCGGCGCTCTCGCCAAGGCATGATCCACGCCTGACGGTGGTTCAATGCCGACAGAGGGGCCGCCCGCCGGGGCAGGCCCCTTTTTCGATGGCGGACGCTGGTCAATGCAGCCAGATTTCCGCCGTTTCGCACTCATTGGTTCATGCTAAAAGCGGCAGCGAGAAACAAGCAGCAGGAATTTCGAGACGTGGATATCAAGACCGATAGCGAACGCGCGCGCGACGATTTCCTGGCCGCAATCGAAGATGCGGTGGCGCTCGACGCGCTCGAGCAGGTGCGAATTGCCGCGCTCGGGAAGAAGGGCCGCATTAGCGAACTGATGCGCGGCCTCGGCAAAATGAGCAATGAGGAGCGCCAAGTCGCAGGCCCGTTGCTCAACGGATTGAAGCGCGAAATCGGTGAGGCCATTGAGGCGCGCAAAACCGCGCTCGAGGCGGCGGCGCTTGAAGCTCGGCTAGCCGAAGAGCGGCTTGATGTCACCGCGCCGGTCCGGCCCGAAATGTCGGGCACGGTTCATCCCATCGCCCAGGTGTTGGACGAAGTCACCGAGATATTCGCCGATATGGGTTTTTCGGTGGCCGAAGGGCCCGACATCGAGACCGATTTTCACAACTTCACCGCGCTGAATATTCCGCCGGAGCATCCGGCGCGGCAGATGCACGACACATTCTATCTGCCGGAGAAGGAAGACGGCAGCCAGCTCGTGCTGCGGACCCACACGTCACCTGTGCAAATTCGGACCATGATGGCGAAGCAGCCGCCGCATCGAATTGTGATTCCGGGCCGCACATACCGCTGCGATTACGACATGACCCACACACCGATGTTCCATCAGATCGAGGGCCTGGTGATCGATCGCGAAACACATATGGGGCATTTGAAAGGCTGTCTGATCGATTTCGCGCGCGCGTTCTTCGAAGTGGATGATTTGCTGCTTCGGTTCCGCCCGTCCTACTTCCCGTTCACCGAACCCTCCGCCGAGGTGGATATCGGGTGCAGCTTCAAGGCCGGCGAGTTCCGGATCGGTCACCAGGGCGGTCCGGAAGATGATTGGATGGAAATCCTCGGCTGCGGCATGGTGCACCCCAAAGTGCTCGAGAATTGCGGCCTCGACCCGGCGGAGTATCAAGGCTTCGCCTTCGGCATGGGTATTGATCGTATCGCGATGCTGAAATACGGCATACGCGATCTGCGCGGCTTTTTCGATTCGGACTTGCGTTGGTTACGACACTATGGATTTGCTGCGCTTGATGCGCCCACCCTTGGACAAGGTCTGAGCCGATGAAGCTGACAATTAGCTGGCTCAAGGAGCATCTGCAGACCGACGCATCGATCGACGAACTCGCCGAGCGGATGACGATGCTCGGGCTCGAAGTTGAAGACGTCATCGATCGAGCGGCGGAACTCGCGCCATTCACCGTCGCTTATGTCGAGGAAGCGGAGCAACATCCAAATGCCGACCGGCTACGCGTCTGCAAGGTGAATACCGGCACCGAAGTGCTCGACGTCGTGTGCGGCGCCCCCAACGCACGCGCCGGCATGAAAGGCGTGTTCGCGCCCATTGGCGCGCACATTCCGGGCACCGGCATCACCTTGGAAAAGCGCGCGATCCGCGGCGTCACCGGATTTGGCATGCTGTGCTCCGAACGCGAGATGGGCATCAGCGATGATCATGAAGGCATTATCGAGCTGCCCGAGGACGCGCCGGTGGGGGCGGCCTTCGCGCCGCTCGCCGGCCTTGACGATCCGGTCATCGATATCGCCATCACCCCCGATCGCGGCGATTGTCTCGGCGTGCTCGGCATTGCCCGCGATCTCGCGGCGACGGGGATCGGTCGCCTGACCACCAAGCCGGTAGAGCCTGTCGCGGGCGCCTTCGACAGTCCGATCGGTGTCCGCCTCGATTTTTCGCCTGAGACGGCCGATGCCTGCCCGCTGTTCGTCGGGCGTTACATTCGCGGTGTTAAGAACGGCCCGAGCCCGGATTGGCTGCAGCGGCGCTTGCGCGCGATCGGGCTTAGGCCGATCTCCGCGCTTGTCGATATCACTAATTTGGTCACCATAGACCGGGCGCGGCCGCTTCACGTCTTCGACGCGGATTCGTTGGCCGGCGGCATTCATGCGCGGCTCGCGCGTGCTGGTGAAACGCTCGATGCGCTCGATGACAAAACCTACGAGCTCGATTCCGACATGACGGTCATTGCCGATGATGACGGACCGGTGGCTTTGGCCGGCATTATTGGCGGGACGCCGACCGGCTGCACGGAGGAGACCGTGAACGTGTTTCTGGAGGCGGCATATTTCGATCCGATCCGCACCGCGACCACGGGCCGCAAACTGCAGATTGACTCGGATGCACGCTATCGCTTTGAGCGCGGCGTTGACCGTGCCGGCATCCAGCCGGGCGCCGAAGTCGCGACGCGGTTGATACTCGACCTCTGCGGCGGCGAGGCGAGCAATCTCGACATCGCTGGCGCCGAACCGGCCTGGGGCGAGCCGCTGAGTTTCCGGCCCGCGCGCGTTCACGCGCTGGGCGGCTTGGACGTTACCAAGGACCGCAGCATCGAGATTCTTGATTCGCTTGGTTTCGCGCCGTCGGACGAAGGGGAAACCGTTTCCACGCGCGTTCCGTCTTGGCGTCACGACGTCGATGGCGAGGCGGATTTGGTGGAAGAAGTGTTGCGTGTCGTCGGTTTTGACGCGATACCCATCGTATCCATGCCGCGCGCTTCGGCCGTCGGCCGGCCCGCGCTCGATATCGGGCAGCGTCGGGTCAGGACGTCGCGCCGCGTCCTGGCGGCGCGCGGCCTTCATGAGTGTGTGACGTGGTCGTTTCTGTCGAGCGAGAATGCCAAGCGCTTCGGCGGCGGATCCGCGCCTTTGACGCTCGCGAATCCGATTAGTAGCGAGCTTACGGATATGCGACCGTCGATATTGCCGAATTTGCTCGATGCGGCTCAGCGCAACGCGGCGCGCGGCTTCACGGATTTCGGTCTGTTTGAAGTGGGGCCAACTTATGCTGACGATTCGCCGGAAGGTCAGGCGATGGTCGCCGGCGGCATTCGTGCGGGTCAATCCGGCCCACGTCACTGGTTGAATGCGCCTCGTGTAATCGATGCCATGGATGCCAAGAGCGATGCCGTGGCTTTGATCGGCGGTCTTGGCGTGCCGACCGATCGTTTGCAGGTAACAACGGACGCGCCCGGTTGGTATCACCCGGGTCGTTCCGGCGTGCTGAAGCTTGGGCCGAAGAACGCTTTGGCGCGATTCGGCGAGATTCATCCGCGAATTTTGGCGGAAATGGATGTCGAAGGGCCGATCGTTGGTTTCGAAGTGTTTCTCGACCAATTGCCGCAGCCCAAAGCCAAGCCGACCAAGGCGCGGCCGGCGCTCAAGACTTCTGATTTGCTCCCGGTCGCCCGCGATTTCGCCTTTGTGGTCGATGCGGATGTCACCGCCGAGTCGATGCTTCGCGCCGTGCGCAGCGTGTCCGGCAAAGGGCCGCTTAAACTGCCCTTCACTGCGATCGACTTGTTCGATATCTACACCGGCGAGGGCGTTCCCGAAGGCAAAAAGTCGATGGCATTGTCGGTGACGATACAGCCGGACGAAAAGACGCTCACCGACGAAGAAATCCAGCAAACCGCGGATGCCATCGTGGCCCAAGTTGTGAAATCAACCGGCGGCGAACTCCGCGGTTGATTGGGTCGACACAATGGGTTGCCGCTGGCCTATTGGATATGTCATGAGACTTGCATGACTGATCTTTCGCATATCCGCAATTTCGCGATCATCGCGCATATCGATCACGGCAAGTCGACTCTAGCGGATCGGCTCATTGAGCGCTGTGGCGGTTTGAGCGCGCGCGAAATGAACGAGCAAGTTCTCGATTCCATGGACATTGAGCGCGAGCGCGGCATTACGATCAAGGCGCAAGCGGTTCGGCTGAAATATGAAGCGAAAAACGGCGAGACCTATACCTTGAACCTGATCGACACGCCGGGTCATGTCGATTTCTCCTACGAAGTCAGTCGCAGCCTCGCGGCATGCGAAGGCTCCTTGCTCGTTGTCGACGCCAGCCAGGGCGTCGAGGCGCAGACGCTGGCCAATGTGTACAAGGCGATCGACCAGGACCACGAAATCGTTACCGTACTCAATAAAATCGATCTCCCTGCCGCCGAGCCGGAGCGGGTCAAAGCCCAGATCGAGGAAGTGGTGGGGCTCGACGCGTCGGATGCACTCGAAATCTCGGCCAAGACGGGGCAGGGCATCGACGATGTGCTTGAAGCGCTGGTCGAGCGGTTGCCGGCGCCGTCTGGCGATCGGGACGCGCCGCTCAAGGCGCTGCTGGTCGACAGTTGGTACGACGCCTATCTCGGCGTCATCATTTTGGTCCGGGTGCGCGACGGCGTGATCCGCAAGGGCCAGAAAGTCCGCTTCATGGCCGCCGGCCTGAGCCATCAGGTCGAGCGTGTCGGTGTGCTGACGCCTAAAGGCTTGCAGGTTGATGAGTTGGGGCCGGGCGAAGTTGGCTTTATCACCGCCGCCATCAAAACCGTGGCGGACACCCAGGTGGGCGACACGATCACCGACGATCGTGTCCCGGCGGCGGAACCGCTTCCCGGCTTCAAGCCGAGCGTACCAGTGGTCTTCTGCGGCCTCTACCCGGCCGACAGCGCGGACTATGAGGGCTTGCGGGAAAGTTTGGCCAAACTTCGTCTCAACGACGCAAGTTTCGAGTTTGAGGCCGAGACTTCGGCGGCGCTCGGTCTCGGGTTTCGCTGCGGATTCCTGGGGCTGCTCCATCTCGAAATCATTCAAGAACGCCTGGAGCGCGAATTCGACCTGGACCTCGTCACGACGGCGCCGAGCGTGATCTACAAGATCCACTTGACCGACGGCGAGACGATTGAGTTGCACAATCCGGCCGATCTGCCGGACCCGGTGCGCATCCAAGAGATCGAGGAGCCTTGGATTCGCGCGACAATATTTGTGCCGGACGATTATTTGGGCAGCGTGCTCAGCCTGTGCACCGACCGGCGCGGCGAGCAAGTTGAACTGACTTATGTCGGAAACCGGGCGATGGCGGTCTATCGCCTGCCGCTCAACGAGGTGGTATTCGACTTTTATGACCGGCTGAAGTCGGTGAGCCGCGGATATGCCAGTTTCGATTACGAACTCGATGGTTCCCAAACAGGAAAGCTGGTGAAAGTTTCGATCCTAGTGAACGGTGAGTCCGTGGACAGTCTGGCGTTCATGGCGCACGCCGATCGGGCGGAAAGCCGAGGTCGCGCCCTGTGCGAACGATTGAAAGGCTTGATTCCGCGTCAAATGTTCAAGATCGCCATTCAAGCGGCGATCGGCGGTAAGGTAATCGCGCGCGAAACTGTGAGTGCGCTAAGAAAAGACGTCACGGCGAAATGTTACGGCGGCGACATCACGCGGAAGCGCAAACTTCTCGAGAAACAGAAAAAGGGCAAGAAGCGCATGCGTCAAATCGGCAATGTCGACATTCCGCAGGAAGCGTTTCTCGCCGCGCTGCGCATCGAAACCTAAGCAGCGGTTCGCTAAACCACCGACTTAAATCGTTCGATGGCGACCTTAAGCGTGTCGGCGGGATCGCGTTTCCACCAGTTTTGCGCGGAGAAAATCTCGACTTCGCACAGGCCATCATAGCCGGCGCTTTCCATCGAGGCGCGGATGGATTTGAGATCGACCACCCCGTCGCCCATCATGCCGCGATCCAGCACCAAATCGGTCGTCGGCACCAACCAGTCACAGACGTGATAGCCAAGCAACCGGTCGCCCGCGGTGGCGATCGACGCGTGCAGCGCCGGATCCCACCAGATGTGATACACGTCAGCCGCGATCCCGATGCCGCCGGCGCGATCCGGATCCAACCGGTCGCACCAATCGATCGCCTGCGCCAAGGTGTTGAGACAACTGCGGTCCCCGGCGGTCATGGGATGCAAAGGTTCGAGCGCCAGTGCAACACCCACGGCGCGGCCATGGTCGAGCAGCCTCGCGAGGCCTTCGATCGACTGTTCGCGGGCGCCGTCCAAGTCACGCGAGCCGTCATAGACGCTGCCCATCACCATGATGAAGCAAGGCGCGCCGATTTCGGCGGCCGCATCGATGGCCGCCCGATTGTCATCGATGCCGGCTTGGCGTTCGCGTTTCGTCGGGCCGGTCGAATAGGCGCTGCGGCAATAGCCCGTCACCGTGAGACCCGCGTCGCGAATTTGGCGCGCCACGGCCGCCACGCTGTCGTCGCCGTCTTCGACCTCGCGCCGCCACGGCGCGATACCGCCGACTTTGTTCGTAGCGAGGAGCTCGATCGTTTTCGCAATCGGCCATTGATGCCCGAACGTGGCTGTGTTGACCGACATAAGGTCGAGACGGTTGCTGAGATCGCGCATCCCTAAAACCTCGGCATGACGAGACCGCCATCGACATGCACGGCTTCGCCGACCGTGAACGGCAGCAACCCTTGCGCCATTGTGGCGATCGTTTGGGCGATATCTTCCGGCTTGCCCCAACGCTGAATCGGCGTCAGCCCGTTCTCGATGAGTTCGTCATAGCGTTGCTTGGCCGGGGCGGTCATGTCGGTTTCGATGACGCCGGGCCGGACCTCGTAAACGCCGACGCCCGCCTCAGCGAGCCGCAGGGCAAATAGTTTCACCATCATCGAAAGCCCCGCCTTGGACACGCAATATTCGCCACGGTTGACCGACGCGGCCACCGCGTTCGCCGATGTGATGGTGACGATGGAGCGATGGACGCCGGGCTCAGACGGTGGTGCGTCGACCAATCGCCGTGCAAACGCCTGGGTCAGAAAAAATGTACCGCGCGTATTGATGTCCAGACAGCGGTCATAACTCTCGGGACTGACGTCCAGCAAATCGCCGTGATTGAAAACCGAAACGCCGGCATTGTTGACCAGGCAGTCATGGCGGCCAAAGCGCTTAGTGACAGCGTCCAGCAAGCTGTCGTGACCTTCGATTTCACCAATATCGGCGGCGATTGCCATCGCCGTCGCGCCCTCGGCCTCGGCCAGAGCAGCTGTCTCGTCGAGCGCAGGCGACGTCGCCACATCGTTGAGCGCTAGATCGAAACCCACTTTGGCCAGGGCCACAGCCGTCGCGCGCCCGATACCGCGTTGCGCGCCGGTCAACAGTGCTACCGGGCGCACCTGCTTTGCCGCCATGCCGAATGCTCCTATCGGTCCAACAAATTCCGCGCGATCAATGTGCGCTGAATCTGATTGGTCCCTTCGTAAATCTGTGTGATTTTGGCGTCGCGGTACAGCCGCTCAACCTCGAAACCCTGGATGTAGCCGCTGCCGCCGAAGATCTGCACGGCGTTGGCGGTATGCTGAACGGCCGCGTCGCCCGCAAAGCATTTCGCCATCGAGCATTCCATGGTCGCGCGCGCACCGCTATCGAGCATCGCGGCCGCATTGTGGGTCAGCAGGCGGGCGGCCGTCGTGTCTTTCGCCATATCCGCGAGCATCCATTGAATGCCCTGGAACTCCGCGATGGCTTGTCCGAATTGCTTGCGCGTCGGCGCATATTCAAGCGCGGCGTCGAGTGCCGCTTGCGCGATGCCGACCGCGAGGGCCGCGATGCCCACGCGGCCTTTGTCGAGTACGCTCATCATGATGTGGAATCCGCGGCCTTCGTCGCCGAGCAGAGCATCGGCCGCGAGCGATACATTGTCGAAATCCAAGGCGCCGACCTGAGACGCGCGCTGGCCCATTTTGTGTTCCTTGGGGCC
>JANQOH010000035.1 GCA_028289725.1 Alphaproteobacteria bacterium | reverse complement strand
GGGAATGAGATGCAACCCGTTGCCCCAAACCGACCATCCGTATAAGCCCGCCCCGATCACCACGATTATCGAGGCGGCGAAAAGTGGGTTTAGGCGGCTCACTCGGTTCTCCCTCACGTGTCAAATCACGCGGTAAGACTAGTACGCCTATTACTAATTCGCAATTAACGGGCACTATTTCGATTCCAGAATAGCCCTGACGGCGCGCGGCTTAGCGGCTGTATTGAACAGATCAGGCGAACGCTCGTGGCTAAATGTCAGGCTGGCCGCGCCTCAGCGAAACGCTTCGACTTCGACAAACAGTGTGATGTCGTTGCCGATCCCATCGCTGCCATAGGTCATCCCGAAATCGCCCCGGTTGAGCGAGCCGGTCGCCGAAAAGCCGATTCGGGTCTGGCCTTCCACGAAGGGATACGGTGCCATGGTGTTGAAGGTGACATCCATGCTCACCGGCTGGGTCACGCCGAGCATGGTAAAATCGCCGGTCACGGTGCCTGTATTGTCGCCGGTGACCTCAATCGCGGTGCTGGCGAAGGTGATCTCGGGAAATTCACCCGTATTGAAGAAGTCCGGCGAACGCAAATGATCGTCCCGCTCCTGATGATTTGTGTCGACGCTATTGGCGTCGATGGTCAGATTGAAGCTGCCGGATGCCGGATCGTCCGGATCGAATTCCAGCGAGCCGGCCATCGTGTTGAACCGGCCAAAAGTTTGGCTGAATCCGAGGTGATCGACTTTGAAATACAGGCTGGTGTGGCCGGGATCGACCTCATAGGTCGCGTTCTCGGCGGCGGCCGGCGAAATACACATCGCGGCGCCGGTCAGGCACAGCGCGGTCGCGGAAATCCGTTTGGGATCGATCATGGATTGTCTCCTATTTGCATTTGTTTGAGCGAGTTCGAAACAGTCTTGGCATCGTCTTGAAACATGTCTCAATAGCCGCTGCCCGAAGGCGCCAACGCCTGGGCGATAACCACGGCCGCGGCGGCCGGGATGGCCACCAAAGCGCCATGGGCGAGCGGCCCGACCGCGCGGCCGAACCAGTTTCCGGTCGGCAAAAATCGCGCGACAACGCGTGCGGCGGGTTGATCCGCCAGGAAGACGACCAATAGAGCGACCAAAGCCCACATTTCGGCGCGGGTGAAAAGCGCCAGCTGGGTCATCAGCCCAAGCCAGGCGGCGCCGGCGCCGAACAGCGCGGCGCGGGCGAGCTCCATGCGCTCCGTCGGCCAATTCCAAAAGGCGTACCCCGCTGTAGCCGCGCCCAACGCGCCGGCCAACTGCGCGATCGAGGCGCTGCGGCTGTAGAGCGCCACCAGGCTGGCGCCGACGGCCACAACCACCAACAGCGCTGGTGCCGCCAGCGGGTCGTCACCGCGCGCCTCCAAGCGGCCCAAAACGGCGATCCAAATCAGCACGATCGGCAGCGCGGGCCACAGCCACGTGATCGGGTCGTTCAGGTCGAACCGCGCGCCCATGAGCCAAAGGGCGGCGCCAATGCCGCCGGCGATCACGACGATTCGCACGCCAAGGGGCGGTGTGCGCGCAAGATCGAGCAAAAACCCGAGCACGCCGGCAGCCAGCACGATGTAGGCAATCTTGTGGCTCGCGCCACGCGGCGGCCAAGGCGGCGGCCCCAACACCAGCCAATAGGCGGCGAAAAAACCAATCAGCAGCGCCAATCCGGCAATCACCGGACCGCGGATGCCCCCGAGATAGAGAAAAATGCCAGTCAAAAGCGCCGCGACAACGAACGGCGCCGCCGCGCTTTGGATGCGCGGGTCGGACAAAAGTGCTTCCATCGACCTCCGGCCCGGATTGTCGCGATCAAGACCTGGTTGAAATCGCTAACAAAAATCGCGCCGCAAGGCCAGGCAAAGGCCGATCTCGACACAAAAACGTGATATTCGGAGTCCGGTGAGAGGACCGCTTATGGGGAGGCGCGACAGGTGATTGCATCGCTTTGTGTCTATTGCGGCTCAAGTGTCGGCGCGGATCCGATTCACGCCGACTTGGCGCGCGCGCTCGGGTCAAGCTGCGCGGCGCGCGGCATTGAGCTCGTATTTGGCGGCGGCGCAATCGGCCTAATGGGCGTGGCGGCGGACGCGGCCTTGGCCGAGGGCGGCCGTGTAACCGGGATCATCCCGACATTTCTGGAAAAGCCGGAGATCGCCCACCGCGGCGTCACGGATTTGGTCGTGGTGGATAGCATGCACGCACGAAAGCAGCGCATGTTCGAACTCTCAGACGCTTTCGTATCCTTGCCCGGCGGTATCGGCACGCTCGACGAAACTGTCGAGATCATCACTTGGAGGCTGCTGCGGCAGCACGACAAGCCGGTGCTCTTGCTCGACCACAATGGGTTTTGGCGGCCGCTATTGGCGCTGATCGATCACTTTGTGGACAACGGATTCGCGGGCGCTGATTTGCGCAACCACTATGCGGTCGTCGACTCCGTGGACGCCTTGTTCGCGCGCTTGGAAACCGAGCCCGCGCCCGGCATTCAAACCGACACGGAGCGGCTCTAGCCAGCCCTTTGCAACGCGGGATTGCCTTGATATGTTCCGCGCGCCGGCGCGCCCGGCTTTTCGCCCCCTGCCCCATACCGCATTTCCAGGAGTAATCGGCCATGGACAAGATCAAGGTCGCGAACCCGATCGTCGAACTCGACGGCGACGAGATGACCCGCATCATCTGGGCTTTCATCAAAGACAAATTGATCCTGCCCTATCTCGACGTCGAATTGGCCTATTACGACCTCGGCATCGAAGCGCGCGACAAGACGGACGACCAGATTACCGTCGATGCGGCGGAAGCGATCAAGAAGCACGGCGTCGGCGTGAAATGCGCGACGATCACGCCGGACGAAGCGCGCGTCGAGGAATTCAATCTGAACCGCATGTATCGCTCGCCGAACGGCACGATCCGCAACATTTTGGGCGGCACGGTGTTCCGTCAGCCGATCATCTGCCAGAACGTGCCGCGTTTGGTGCCGGGCTGGACCCAGCCGATCGTCATCGGCCGTCACGCCTTCGGCGACCAATATCGCGCGACCGACTTCCTGATCCCGGGCAAGGGCAAACTCACCATGCGGTTCGAACCGGCGGACGGCGGCGATGCGACCGAATACGAGATTTTCGACTTCCCGGATTCGGGCATCGCCATGGGCATGTACAACATGGACGAGTCGATCCGCGGTTTCGCCCGTGCCTGCATGAACTACGCGCTCGGGCTCGGCTGGCCGCTCTACATGTCGACCAAGAACACGATCCTCAAAGCCTATGACGGGCGCTTTAAGGACCTATTCCAAGAAGTTTTCGATGCGGAGTTCAAGGGCAAGTTCGCTGAAGCGGGCCTGACCTACGAGCACCGGCTGATCGACGACATGGTGGCCTGCGCGCTGAAGTGGGACGGCGGTTTCGTCTGGGCCTGCAAAAACTATGATGGCGACGTGCAGTCGGACACGGTGGCGCAGGGTTTCGGTTCGCTCGGCCTGATGACGTCGGTGTTGCTGACGCCGGACGGCGAAACGGTCGAGGCCGAAGCCGCGCACGGCACGGTGACGCGGCACTACCGCCAGCACCAAGAGGGCAAGGAAACCTCGACCAACCCGATCGCGTCGATCTTCGCCTGGACGCGCGGCCTTTGGTACCGCGGCAAGTTCGATGGCACGCCCGAGGTTCAGAAGTTCGCCGAGACGCTGGAAAAGGTGTGCATCGATACGGTCGAGTCCGGCTCGATGACCAAGGATCTCGCGATCCTGATCGGCCCGGACCAAGGCTGGCTCACCACCAATCAGTTCCTCGACAAGCTCGACGAAAACCTCAAAGCCGCGATGGCGCTGGAGACGGCGTAAGGCAATGCCAACAGAGTCGGCCTGGCGCCGGCTTATACCGATGCTCATCGTTTCATGCGTGACGATGACATTGGGCGCGTGCACGCCAAATTTTCCAAGAAACCCGCAGTCGGAGTTATGCGAGTTGAAGGGCGATGGATGGACCCTGGCCGACTATTACGCAATTTCGCTGGCAGTAGCCGTGGCGCAGGGCAACCCAACTTTGATTAACGGCACCATGGACGAATCCGTGCTTCGCGAGTCATTGCAAGACGATGAAACACGAGTGGCTTCGTTTCTGTATATCTTCGATGTCTTGGATCACACCGATTCACCGAACGGCGAGACAGATTTACTTAGATTACTACATAAACCGAAAGACAGCGTACTAACTGTCGTCAACAAATCTTCAGTCCACCTCAATCCAGAAAACTATGACTACATCGGCAAGATGGATTTAGACGGCGGCCAACTATTTTATAATCAGTATTGTGACAAAAAGGACGGAAGCGATCTTATCGACACGGGTGAAAAAGTAGTGCTGGGTAAGATCGAACCTGTCAATCCCATGTTGGCCAATTGATTGAATGCCGGGGCTCGGCGCAACGCCAGGCCCGTCCAAAACGTAGCTAGTTCCTTCTCCGCCGCCTTGGCCGTCCCCGCGAGCGCGTCTTAGATGGCGGCCAGCGCTATTGTTCAGCCAAAAAAGGCAAGCTCGGATAAAGACGCCCGACAACGGCGCGCCGCATCGCGATGGCGAGCGGATCGTGAAAGATCTCCAATGCCCTTGTCGCGTCCTCCGGTGTCAGCCAGCCGTCGGGAAGACGCCAACGGCGGAAAAACATCCAGTCGAGATCATTCCGCCGCCCCGACTCAACGGCATCCCGTGCCTGTTCATACGTGAAGGGCGGGGCTATGCGGGCTCCGGGTCCATTTTTGGTGCGGCTCGCGTCGTAGTGCGCGGCGCTTTGCGCGACCGCCGCCGAAATATTTGCCTCGCTGATTGTCGCAAGCCGGTCCATCTCGGTGCGGATATCAACCGGCATTGTTTTACAAGCACCCTCAACTGCTGCGGTAAAACGGGGATCGGACGTGATATCCATTCCCCAAGCCCTGGGCTGATCGCGCCAGAGCACGGTTTCCGCCGCTTCGGTCCAGGAACCTTCCGTTAATAGATTAAGTGACTGCAGCACTGACAGGGCTTCCGGCACGGCAAATGCAGGGCCTAAACCATAACCAGCGGCGATGTTCGCCGCAGGAGAAGGTGGCGGATTAACCATGACTATTGGGTTCATTCTCGACCGGTGTGCTCCGCCGTTCGGAAGACGATAGTCGATCATTCCCCTTTGCCCCGCCAAGCAAAGGACCGCCACACAGATATCGTCCCATCGAGGCAAGATGTCTGGCAGGTGAGGATCCTTGAGTGGGACCGCGCCCCATTTCGTCGCTTGCCCTTGACCAAGTGCAACTAACGCATCGCACCCGATCTGGTAAGCGGTCGTATAGGTGTGTTCCCAACGATCCGGGCCGTCACGCTGCATATGCCCGGATAGGAAACCAATGACCGCACTCGTCCAGTGGGGCCCTGACCTCCGCGCAGTCATTTTACGAGGCGTTAGTCAGCCTGCTCAGGCCCGGTTGCACGAATGGGCAGGCAGGCAAATCAATTTACTCCGCCGCCTTGGCGGTGCCGGCGAGCGCGTCTTCGATCGCCGCGAGGGCTTGATCGGCGGCGCCGGCGTCGGGGCCGCCGGCTTGGGCCATGTGGGGGCGGCCGCCGCCGCCTTTGCCGCCGAGCGCCGCGGCGCCGGCGCGGACTAGGCTGACCGCGTCGAGGCGGTCGGTGAGAT
>JANQOH010000016.1 GCA_028289725.1 Alphaproteobacteria bacterium | reverse complement strand
CGACTCTGCGCCGGTGTTCCGGCATGGTCCGGTGTGCGATCGAACCTTGAGCGGAGCGCGATTCGGACCATGCCCAAAGCCACAAAAAACCCGCGCAATGTCTGCCTGGTGGACGGGTCGGGCTTTATCTTCCGCGCCTTCCATGCCTTGCCGCCTTTGACCCGTGCCGACGGCACGCCGGTCAACGCGGTGCTTGGTTTTTGCAACATGATCTACCGGTTGGCGCGCGATCAGGACTGCGACGCCATCGCCGTGCTGTTCGATACCGCGCGAACCACCTTCCGCAGCGACATCTATCAGGACTACAAGGCGAACCGGCCCGAACCGCCGGAAGAGCTGGTGCCGCAATTTCCGCTGATCCGTGATGCGACGCGCGCCTTCGGCTTGCCATCGATCGAGATGGCTGGGTTTGAAGCCGACGACCTGATCGCGACCTATGCCAAAATGGCCGCCGACAACGGCGACAATGTCACCATCGTGTCCAGCGACAAAGACTTGATGCAATTGGTGACCGACCAAGTCGTCATGCTCGATCCCATCAAGATGCGCGAAATCAGATCGGACGAAGTCGTCGAGAAGTTCGGCGTGACGCCCGACAAGGTGGTCGAGGTGCAGGCGCTCGCCGGTGACTCCACCGACAATGTGCCGGGCGTGCCAGGCATCGGCGTCAAGACCGCCGCGCAATTGATCGGTGAATATGGCGACCTCGACTCCTTGCTCGACCGCGCCGAGGAAATCAAGCAGCCCAAGCGGCGGCAAAACTTGATCGAGAATGCCGAACTGGCGCGCATCAGCCGTGACCTTGTAACCCTGCGTGCCGACGTGCCGGTCGAAGACGCGTTGGAGTCCTTCGGGCCTCTCGAGCCGGAACAAGACACACTTGTGCCGTTTCTGCAGGAACAGGGTTTCAAGTCTCTGCTTGGGCGCGTGCAAGCGGAGTTGGGATGGGAGGCCGACGCCACGCCGGCGGAAGCACCGGGTGCGCCGGACGTACCCGACGAAGCCGAGTATGAGCTGGTCAGCAAAATCGAGGATCTCGAGCGCTGGGCGGACGCGGCTGTCGAGGCGGGACGCGTCGCCTTCGACACCGAGACGGATTCGCTCGATGCCATGCGCGCGGAGCTGGCGGGGTTCTCGCTTTCCATCGAACCGGGCCGGGCCTGTTATGTGCCCCTCGCCCACAAGCCGCCGGACGGTGATCTGGTCGGCGAAGTGCCTGAGCAAATTCCCTTGCAGGAAGCCTTGGGCGTTTTGAAGCCATTGCTGGAAGACCCGTCGGTGATGAAAGTCGGCCAAAACCTCAAATACGACATGCTCGTATTGGCGCGGCCGCCCTACGACATTCACATCGCGCCAATCGACGACACGATGCTAATGTCGTTCGTGCTCGACGCCGGCAAACACGGCCACGGCATGGACGAACTGTCGAAACTGCATCTCGACATCAGCCCAATTTCCATCAAGGAAGTCATCGGCACGGGGAAATCGCAAATCACCTTCGACCGCGTCCCCGTGGAGAAGGCGTGTGATTACGCCGCGGAAGACGCGGACATCACACTGCGTCTCGACCAAATGCTCAAGCCGCAATTGGTTAGTGAGCATATGGTGAGTGTCTACGAAACCATGGAGCGACCCTTAGCACCTGTCCTGGTCGCGATGGAAAAACGTGGCATTAAGCTCGATCGCGCCGAGCTCGCGCGGCTGTCACGCGACTTCGCCGAGCGCATTCAAGGCTATGAAGAAGACATTTACAAACTCGCCGGGCGAAGCTTTACGATTGGCTCCCCGAAGCAACTGGGCGAGGTGCTTTTCGACGAGATGAGCCTGCCGGGCGGAAAAAAAGGCAAATCGGGCGCCTATGCGACCGGCGCGGAAATCCTTGAGTCACTCGCCGCGGAAGGGCACGACTTGCCGGCGCGCGTGTTGGAATGGCGGCAGCTTAGCAAACTCAAGAGCACCTATTCGGATGCGCTGGCGGAGCAGATCAATCCGGACACCGGACGCGTTCATACCTCTTACGCCATGGCAGGCGCCGCGACCGGACGATTGAGTTCAACCGATCCGAATTTGCAAAATATTCCCGTGCGCACGGAGGAAGGGCGAAAAATTCGGCGCGCCTTCGTGCCCGAAAAAGGCCACCGGTTGATGAGCGCGGACTACTCTCAGATTGAGCTGCGTCTGCTCGCGCACGTCGCCGACATCGAGTCCTTGCGTGATGCCTTCAAAAACGGTGCGGACATTCATGCGATGACCGCGTCGCAAGTGTTCGGCATTCCCGAAAAGGGCATGGACCCGCTGATGCGCCGACGCGCCAAAGCGATCAACTTCGGCATTATATACGGCATCAGCCCGTTCGGCCTGGCGCGCCAGCTCAGCATTCCGCAGAAGGACGCGAAATCCTACATCGACGCCTATTTCGAACGCTATCCAGGTATCCGGACCTATATGGACGACACCAAAGCGTTCGCGCGCAAGCACGGCTATGTCGAAACCATTTTTGGCCGCCGTTGCTACTTGCGCGGCATCAACGAGCGCAACCCCGCGCATCGCGGCTTCGCCGAACGCCAAGCAATCAACGCGCCACTACAAGGCTCTGCTGCCGATATCATCAAACGCGCTATGATCCGTATGCAGCCAGCGCTCGACGACGCGAAACTCGGTGCGCGCATGCTGCTACAAGTGCACGACGAATTGGTGTTCGAGGTGCCGGAGAAAGAAATCGACGCCACCGCCGATGTGGTCAAGCGCGTCATGGAAGAGGCAACCTATCCCGCGCTCGAACTCGCCGTCCCGCTCACGGTAGAGACCGGAATCGGCGACAATTGGGAAGAAGCGCACTGACGGTATCGCATAGGCGACAAGCAGTTCATTGCTTCCCTAACTAAACCGCGCTCCAAACTGCTTCAGCCGTGCGCGATACCAATTCCAGTTTCGCCCGTTCCTGATCTTCGGTCAGGGCGTTGCCGCCGGCGACGCTCGCGAAACCGCATTGCGGACTGATGGCGAGGCGGTCTTGCGGTACATGTGTCGATGCGTCGTCAATCCGCGCCCGGAGATCGTCGACCGTTTCAAGATCCGTGCTCTTGCTGCTGATCAGGCCGAGCACGACGGTTTTGTCTGGTGGCACAAAGCGGAGCGGCGCGAAGTCTCCGGCGCGCGGCGTATCGTATTCGAGGAAGAATGCATCGACCGCGAGGCGATTGAACAAAGCGTCCGCCACCGGCTCATACCCGCCCTCCGCCATCCAACGGCCGCGGAAATTACCACGGCAGAGGTGGATGCCGACCGTCATGTTATTGGGCCGGTCATCGAGCACGCGGTTGAGGACATCGATATAGGTGTCAATCAAGGCGTCTGGATCCTCACCTTGCGCGCGCGCCTGATCCCGCACGGACGGGTCGCACAGCATGGCGAGCGGGACTTCGTCGAACTGGACGTAGGTCGCGCCACGCGCCGAAAGATCTGCCAACTCCGCGCGATAAGCCGTCACCACATCATCCCAATATTGGTCGAGATCGGGATAGACCGATGCGTCGGCACACCCCCGGCCGCGGAAAAAGTGCAGCACGCTCGGCGTCGGCAGGGTCACTTTCGGCAGCCGGTTCGTATTGGCGCGGACGAAATCAAACTCACCGGTCGCGATGCCCCGGACGCGCCGGATCGGCGCCGTGGCGCAACAGGTTTTCCAGCGGTGGCGGCCGCCCTCCGCATCACGAAATTCGAACAAGGAGTCGGCCAGGCTGAAACCATCGAGCGCGTCGATCATGCCCGACGACCAGGCGGCGCGCCGAAACTCGCCGTCGGTGATCGAATTCATGCCGGCCTCTTCCTGCAGGCGGATGGCATCGACGATGGCGGCGTCAGCCGCAGCCTGGAATGACACGGCGTCCATATCCCCCGCCGCGCGGGCCTTGAACGCGTCCTTCAACGCGCGCGGCCGGAGCAAACTGCCGATATGCTCAGCCCGGAACGGCGGATCGCGTCGGGTTGCGCTCATACTAACCTCCTCAAATAAAACACGTATCGCGCGACTACCTTGACGCCATTGGGGCGGCGCGGCAGGGTGGCGGCCACGCGCCATAAGACCCCAGCAGAGGGTTTGCAGGCAAACTTTGCGATCCGCCGCGCGTCGGCGAGGGAGGACCATGGCACAAGGCAACGTCACCACGGCGTCCACCGGGCAGTCTAGCGATTTGGACGCTTATCTCGCACCCGGCGAGTTTATCGACAGCGATGCGCCGGAAATCACCGAGTATGCCCAATGGGCCGCGGCGGGCGCGTCATCCGATCTCGACCGCGCGCTGAAACTTTATTACGCGGTGCGCGACGACATTCGCTACGACCCGTACGGTTTTGACACCACCCGCAAAGGGTTCCGCGCGAGCCAGTGCCTGGCGCTCAAACGCGGCTTTTGTATCACCAAGGCGGCGTTGCTCGCCGCCTGCGCCCGGGCGGTTGGCCTGCCGGCCCGAGTCGGCTATGGCGACGTGCGCAATCATCTGGCGACCAAAAAATTGTTGGAAATCATGGGCACCGACTTGTTCGTGTTCCATGGCTACACCCAGCTTTTGATCGACGGAGACTGGGTGAAGGCAACACCGGCGTTCAACAAAGCCTTGTGCGACCGCTTCGGGGTCAAGCCGCTTGAATTTGACGGCAAGACGGATTCGCTGTTTCACGAGTTCGACGTCGATGGCCGCAAGCACATGGAATATGTCAACGAGCGTGGCGAGTTCGCCGACGTGCCGTTCGACACGATCATGAACGTGTGGTCGGACACCTACTCGGCGTCCGGTGTCGAATCCGGATTTGCCGTACCGGGCGCTGACTTCCACGCAGAGGCCGCCGCCGAACGCGCCTGGGTCTCTTAATTCGATGAGTGCCGCCGGCCGCTTGCGCGAGCTGGTTCATGCGCCGGGCTGCACTTTGGCGCCTGGCGCGTTTGACGCCTGGTCCGCGCGACTGATCGAACAGGCGGGTTTCGAAGCCTGTTATCTCGGCGGCTATGCGGCGGCTGCTTCGATGCTTGCCATGCCGGATCTCAGCCTGATTTCAAGCAGCCAAATGGCGGACTGCGCTGCCCGCGTCGCAGACGCAGTTTCAATCCCGGTCATCGCGGACGCGGATACAGGGTTCGGTGACGTGCTCAACGTGCGGCACACGGTGCGCGCCTATCTGCGCGCGGGCGTCGCCGGCATTCAAATCGAGGACCAGGATTTCCCGAAGCGCTCCGGGCACCTTGATGGCAAGCGCGTGATCGACGCGGACAAGATGATCGCGAAGATCGAGGCGAGCAAAGATATTGGCGGTGATGACCTTCTAATCGTCGCGCGGACGGACGCGAACGCCACCCATGGACTGGACGAGGCTTTGGCGCGCGGTGCGGCCTATGCCCGTGCGGGCGCCGACATCGTGTTCGTCGAGGCGCCGCTTTCTCGGGATGAACTCGCGCGCATCGGACGAGCTGGGGAAACCGGCACCCCCATGCTCGCCAACATGACGGAAGGTGGACGACCGCCCTATTTGCCGGC
>JANQOH010000004.1 GCA_028289725.1 Alphaproteobacteria bacterium | reverse complement strand
CTCGGCCGCCCCGAGCTGTTCACGGTCATGGTGCTGTTTCTGCCGAGCTTCTGGCGCCGATAACCAGACCGGACGCCCCGCGCTGCGTGTTCGACTTCGAGCGGTTAGCGAATGGTGTGACTTGCGTCTGGATCGCGGCCCGAGCCGCTGACCGCCCGCGTCCGCCAGTCACCGCTTTCAACTACCTCGATCACGATATCACGAATATCCCAATAACTTGGCTCACCTTCGTAGAACGCGTAGGTGTAGTGAGACCCATATTGGTGAGTTTCCGACGGCGAGTATCCATCCAAATGAAAAAGCCGCACGCCATCGGGCAGCCGCCCAATTTCTTTTTCAATTTGGTTTATCTTCTCGTAGGACCCTAAGGAAATAAATCCGGCAGACGATGAATCTCTTCTGGTAATCAAGAATTTGTAGAGAATTGGATTTGGCCCGAACAGTTCAAAGTACTGCATGGCGCGAATGTCAAATGTCTGACCCCGATAGACCTCGATCGGAAAAAAGGGCCAATTCTTGACTTCCGAGTCATCGCTTTCTCGCCAATATTTTACAAAGGCCTCTCGCGCTCGATCATGGCCCGCCCGGTCTCCTGCGAAAACAAGCCCTTGCAAATGCGCGAACCGCGTCCCAAGGTCTCGTGGCATCAAGCGAACAAGGTTTTCTAAATAGACCGTTGCCCGTTCAAAGAGGCCAGCTCTGCTTGCCGCGATAGATGCAAATTCACTTGCTTGAACACTGTCTGGATCTCTCGCAACAACTTGATCAAGGATATCGAGTGCTTCCTCGTAGCGGCGTGCGGCAATTAGTGCTTGCGCCTCGTCCAAGCGCTGACCAACTTCGCCGGCGTCCGCCGCAGTGAACTGGATATTCGCGGTATGACGATCATCAAGGACCGAGGTAAGCGGCCCATATTGCGCCGCGCTGTTCGCGGCCGCGTAATAGACCAGAGCCAGGGCCGCGCCTCCCGCAAAAGCCGCCTGTCGAAGCCGTTTCATCGCAATCACGTGGTGCGCCTTGGCGCGCCGCCTTTAGGTCAAAAATTGGCCGGGAACGTAAGGGATAGAATTAGTAACGGTTGATTGTTATTCAAGATTTTCTACTCAGCCGCCTCGAGACGTCTCGCATAGTCGTGCTGTTTCTGCCGAGCTTCTGGCGCAGGTGAACGGCGGAAGCGGAAGTCGTGCTGGATCGCGATCAGGGACGGCACGACGAACAGCACCAACAGCGTGGTCGCCATCAGTCCGAACACGATGGTGAGCGCCATGGGCTTGAGGAACTGTGCCTGCAAGCTGGTCTCGAACATCAAGGGCGTCAAGCCGCCGATGGTGGTCAGCGAGGTGAGCAGCACGGCGCGCAAACGGTCGCACGATCCTTGGACAATCGCCTCGAAGACCGGCTCGCCGGATCGCAGGCGTTCGTCAATTGTGCTGACTAGAATGATCGAGTCATTCACGACAATGCCGGATAGACCAAGCAGTCCGATAATGCTCAGGATGGTCAGATCAAACCCTAACAAGAGGTGCCCGAGTGCAACGCCGATAAAGGCGAACGGGATGATGGCCATGACCACGAACGGGCGGGTATAGCTCGCGAAGACCCAGGCCAAAATGATGTACATGGTGGCCAGCGCGATCTGCGCGCCGAGCTTCATATCCGCCAGCGTTTCGCCCTGCTCCTCTGCCTTACCCGCGAACCGGAAATCAACGCCGTGACGTTCCGCCAGCGCGACCATCGGACCATCGGATAGCGTTGCAACCAATTCGGTGGGGTTGGTGACAGCGGTATCGATTTCGGCGGTAATGGCGGCTTCGCGCACACCGTCTTCGCGCCGAATAAGCGCGAAACCGCGTTCTTCGCGTACGCTCACCACTTCGCTCCGCGGCACTTCGACACCGGCGGGACTGCGCAAATAGAGCGTCCGCAGCGTGCTCGGCGTGATCGTGCCGCGCGGATATTGCACCCGCACCAACACCTCTTCGTCGCCGCGCGGAAACCGCTTGGCGATCGCCCCTTCGAACGCGTCGCGGACCTGGCGACCGAGGCTCTCCGTCGTGAAACCCAGTGCCCGGCCGTGCGGCGTCACCTCAAGAACAAGTTCCTGCTTGCCCCAAGGCAAATCGTCGTTGACGTTGCTAACGCCGGCGTACCCGCCCAACAGATCGCGCACGTCGAGGGCGGCGGCTTTCAACGCTTCGACACTGCCGCCTGACAACCGAACGTCCAAGTCGCGACCAGGTGGGCCGCCCTGCCGCTCGCGGATTGTCAGTGTCTCAAGCCCGGCGAGATCTTGCACTTCGTCGCGCCACGCCTCAATCAATGTGGCGGTGCGCACGGTGCGATACTCCGATGGCTCGAGTTCGACTTGCACGCCGCCCATATGATCGCCGCGCGCCTGCTGCTCGCCGCTCTCGCTCGACGACGCCATGCCGATTTTTCCGACAGCCATGCGAACGACCTTGTCGCCATTTTCGGTCAGCGACTGCTCGGCGACAGCCAGGGACCGCTCGAGTTCCGCGATCATCGCCTCGCTGCGCGCGCGGGGCGTGCCCGGCGCGAAACTGAAGTCGACTTGCACGACATCGCCTTCGGGCGACGGGAAAAAAACGAACTGCAGGCGGCCACCCGCGATCAATCCCACCGTTCCGATGAGCAGCGCGAGCGCCAAGGCCAAAGTGGTGTAGCGCCAGCGCACGGCCACTTCGACCATGGCGCGGAACGGACCGTCGCGCAGCCGATCAAAACCGCGATTGATCGCGCGGCGAAACCGGGACGCTTCTTCGGGATCGCGCGACAAGGCGCCCCGCATGTGCCCCGGCAAAATCAAGAAGCATTCGACCAAACTCGCGATCAACACCGCCATGGCGACCAGCGGAATCGCGCGCAAAATCTGGCCAATAATATCGGAGACCAAAATGACCGGCAGGAACGCCGCGAATGTGGTCAGTGACGCGGCCATGACCGGCGCCAGCATGCGGCGTGCCCCGGTTTCCGCCGCCTCAAGGCCGCCGGCGCCGCCCAGTCGGCGCGCCATCGCGTGCTCGCCCACGACGATCGCGTCATCGACGATAATGCCGATCATCATGATCAGCGCGAACAGGCTCACCATGTTGACCGATTGACCCGTCGCGAACATGACCGCCGCCGCGGCCATGAGTGCGACCGGAATGCCGACCGCCACCCAGAAGGCGATCCGCGCGTTGAGGAAAAGAAACAGTACGGCCAACACCAAAGCGAGCCCGCCGAGGCCATTGCGTAGCAATAGATTGATGCGCTCCTGAATCAGGCCGGCGCGCACATCATGCTGTTCCACCCGGAGCGTTGCCGGCAGCGTCGGCTGAATCTCCGCGAGGTAGTCGGTCACCACACCGGCCAGTTCGATCGCGTCGGCGCCCGCCGCGCGTTGGACATGCAATTCGATCGCCTGCGCGCCGTCGAGCAACAGCCGTGGCTGACCGTCCTCAAACGCATCGCGAACCGTGGCGATGTCGCCGAGCAGCAGACGTTCACCGCCTTCCCGCGCTAACACCTCGATATTGCGCAATGACGCCGCGTCGGTCTTCAGGCCCAGACTGCGAATCTGCACTTCGTTGTCGCCGCGCGTGTCACCGGACGGCATGTCTTGGCTGGTCTGTCCGATGACATTGGCGATGTCGCCAAGCGTCATGTCCAGTCGCAGCAAGGTCGCGGGTTCAACCTCGACCCAGATTTCCTCATCGCGCGCGCCGACCAGCGTGACTTTGTCGATGCCGCGCGCCAGCAGATCTTCCTTGATCCGTTTGGCGACGACTTTGAGCGACGCTTCCGGAAACGGCCCGGACACGATCAAGCGGCTGACTGTGTCGTAAAAGATCGCCTGCTTGATGACCGGCGTCTCGGAATCCTCGGGCAGCGTCGTGACTTGGGCCACGGCGGTTTCGACCGCGGATAGCGCGGCCTGCATATCGGAGCCCGGATTGAATTCGATCGCGACTTGGCCGACGCCCTCCATGGCCGTGCCAAGCACGTTTTTCACGTCGTCGATTTGGCGCAGTTCGGGCTCCAGGGCCTCGACAATGTTGGCCTCGACATCGCTCGCGCTGGCGCCGGGCCAGGTGACGCTGATCGAAACAAAATCGACCGAGAAGTCGGGAAAGAACTGCGTGTTGTTGCGTGCGAGTGACAGCGCGCCCGCCACCAACATGAGCAGCATCAACAAGTTCGCCGCGGTCGGATGCCGGGCGAACAGGCCGATCAGGCCGCGGCTGGTCTGTCTCACCGGACCGACACCTTCAGACCCGGGCCGATCTCGGTCAGCCGCGTCGTGACCACCGCCTCGCCCTCGCCGATTTCACCGGCGACCAAAACCGCATCACCGTCGCGTCCAACCACCGAAACCACGCGCGCTTCCAGACGGTCGTCGACCACCGCATAGATCGTTTCCTCGCCGTGCAAGGCGGTTGCTGGCAAACGGACGACCTGACGGTATGCGCGATCCGCCAAGAGCACTTCCACGAACGCACCCGGCCGCAACAACGCGAAACCGGCCGCGCCATCATCCAATATTCGCGCAAAACCGGTCACCCCACCGCTTGCCGGATCGATCTCGCTGTCGATGCGATCAATCACCGCGTCGAAAGTTTGCGCGCGGTTGCCGGTGCGCCAAACCACCTTGGCGGTTCGGATCGCCGCACCGTCCGCATCAACGAAGGCGCGCCCAAAGGCCGCGTCACTCATGTGAAAGCGGACTTCGAGGGCTTGGCTATCGATCAACCGCCCCACCCGGTCGCCAAGCGCCAACCGCTTGCCGGG
>JANQOH010000492.1 GCA_028289725.1 Alphaproteobacteria bacterium | reverse complement strand
TCCCTCACCTTCATCACGCCTTTGACGCGGTACATAATGTCGCCGTTGGTCTGCGTGCCGGCATTGAGCCAACCATGCAGGCCTTCCCAGTCGATCGGGTTCGCGCTTTCGATCGCAAAGCCATGCAGTCCGCTTTCAAGAGAGTCGCGGCTGGCATAATTTGTCGCGCCCAACCAGCCGCGCCAATCGCTTTCCAGCAAGCGCGTCTCCAACCCAGCGCCGGTCAACGCGTCCGCCAACAACGGTTGATCGGAAAACACCAGACGTGCGGCAGGGTTCAAATGTTGGAGGCGGGCGTGAAGCTCCGGCTGGGCCTGGGCGGCTGCGTCGAGGACGATGCGGTCGGCCACCGCAAGCTGTTTGAAGCCGTAACGTGCGTGCGCCAGAGCGTCAAAGCCTGTAGCGCCAGAAAGGACTGTTACGACGCTGTCGAGCCGGAAGTATTCCGTGACGAGAGCGTTGTTCAACAAAGTTTGCATGATCGGCGCCGGATCGGCGTCGGCCAAGGTCTCGATCAGCACTTGGTCGAAGTCGATCTCGCCTTGCGCGCGTCTGGCATAGAGCCGGCGTAGGCTGCTGACGAGACCGGAGCGGGTAATGCAGCACAAACAGCCGATCGCGTGCGGCACCATTTGACCCGCTACGCGATCCGTCGCCGCACAGGCGAACTCAGGTCCATCGACTTCGTTGCTGATGACCGCCCAACGCTCGCCGCCGGTCTCATACATGCGTTCGATGAGCGCCGTTCGTGCGGCGGCATCGACCCCGCACAGAACGATCGCCGGCACCTTGTCCCGGGCGGACTCAGGCAGGAAGCTCAGCATGGCCAGTAGAGCGGGCGTAAGTTTGGGTCTCAGTCCCGCCGAAATGTCGCGCTTTGGGCCGACAAACTTGCATAAGCCGCGTTTACCTCACTGATAAACGGCATACGACCCCATGGCAGAAGCCATGAGGCCGTATAACCCTCAGGCAATAGCACTACGCTGGCACACGCACCTCGTAGTAAGCGCAATTTACATAATGTTATAACATGACACAAGATCTCGAACCGAACTTAGCTGTACGCCAGTCGAGACGCAGAAAGGGTCCAATACTGGCTCAATGGTCTATATCCGGCCGATGTAACACGGCTCCACCTGAACCACTAATCCAAGTCTGCTTATGGCTAGCTTTCGCCGTCCCGAATGCCCCTTGATCACGCCCGGAGCTTATGGTCACGGCGACCATCGCCTTCATCGCAGGGGCCATTTTCTTTAGCCCGGCACTCAATCACCGGCCATAAGAGCAAGTGCTTGGCCAAATCTAATTGACAATAATTGAACAATCGTTTAATTGTTGAGATATGGAGAATGCTGAATTGTTGCCAGATCAGACAGCCCAACTAGCCGAGACCTTCGGGCTACTGGCGGACCCAACCCGCCTGTCGATCGTGGTGGTCTGCAGGGAGCGCGAGATCGCTGCCGGCGATATCGCCGACGAACTGGGCCTCTCCGCCTCGCTGGTCAGTCACCACCTTCGGCTGCTGCGGGCCGCGCGCATGTTGCGGGCGGAGCGGCGGGGCAAGCAGATCTTTTACTCGATGGCCGATGCCTGCGTGCGCGACGTTCTCCAGATCATGATCGACCACCTTTTCGTCCACGAACAGAGCGGCTCCGACGAGCCACATGAAGGAGAAAAATGATGGTAACCGTGAACCAGCAAAAATGTGCCTGTGCCGACTGCGTTTGCATTGTCGACGTCAGCGGCGCCGTGAAGAGGGGCGAGCGTAATTATTGCAGCGACGCCTGCGCCGACGGACACCCCAAGAGCGCTGGCTGCGAACACACCGGCTGCGCCTGCCACGGCTGATTGCAATAACTGGCGGAGCCCCGTGTAGAAGGCGTGGGCTCCGCCGCTGTCCCCGAAAAACTTCGAAGCTGCAGAACGTCCGATCCCGGCTAGGAATCGCCTAATGCCGCTTGCATCAGTGAGCTGCGCACTTAGGTGATGACCAGACATTCTCGTCGTCGAAAACGTTTGTCACCTGTTTAGCTTCCGGAGCAGACAATTCGCCCGGCATACGCTAAGGCCCATGTTTGAACCAATGGAGACATTTCGCTTTGGGCTTTGGGGATAAAGGTTGGCTGAGTTAAACGGTCAGAATTCCGGCTTTTTGCCAGCCATCCATGACCTTCGAGACCAGCTCGTCATCGTCCGACCAGATGCCGAACTCTTCGGATGCGCGTTCGCCAAAAACAGGAAAGACCTCGGTCAGCGCGCTGACTTCCGTGGCCGCCTCGGACCCTTTGTCGGCCCAGGCGAAGAAGCATGCCAACAATGCGTGATACCAATAGAACCCCGGCATCGGAACCGTCTTGAGCTCGGCGACCGCCGCCATCGGCTCGTCATCGAGGAGTTTTCGACATGCGGGCGCCATATGATACCAACCCGGATGGATCGGGCTAATCTCCAAGGCGTGCTCGATCAAGGCGAGCCCTTCATTCCAGCGCCCCGAACAGGCGTAGCAGTGGCCTATATCCGCGAGCAACCCGGCATGGCCTGAATTGAGGGCGAGGGCCCTTTGCGCGGCGGTGTCAAACTCAGCATGCTCGTGTCGGTGAAAACGGATGCACGCGAGAAATTGATATGCCATCGCGTTGTCCGGATCGCACGCGACGCTCCTGAGGGCGGCCTCCAATGCTTGATCGAGCGCCTGAATACCGGGGCGTTCGTTAAGGTGAAACCGATACTCATCCAAAAGAACCGCCGCCAACGCGGCCCACCCGTCTGAATAGTCGGCATCGTCCACCAACGCTTTCACTAATCCATCGCGAACTTCGAGGTGCAGATCCGGACGATGTGTCGCGTAGTACTCGTAGAAGCGGGTCACCCACAAATAGGAGTCCCATCGGATCGATTGGGATCCGCGGGCGGCCCGCGCGACGTAGCGCCCAAGGGGTCCGTGACGATCGGCAACGCGTCCCGCCACTAAGCGGGCGATCTCATCTTGGATTTCGAACACGCCTTCGGGCGTGCAATCGCGTTCGAACTGATCAGCGTAAATGTGACCGTCGCTCGCGGCGTCGATAAGCTGGAGCGTGACCCGTACCTTGCTCGCGGACCGTCGTACGCTGCCCTCGAGTACAAATGTCACGCCCAAGTCTTTGTGAAGTTCGCGGATATTGACGCCGTCGGCGTAAAGCGTCGCCATCGTCGAACGCGAAAAGACGAATAGATCTTTGAACCGGGCGAGGTTGGCAATGGTTTCCTCGGTCAGTCCATCGGCAAAGAATTGATCGTCGGAATTCGGGCCATAGTTCTCGAACGGCAGGACCGCGATTGAGGGTCCTCTATCGGATACGGCCGGGGCGGCAGCTTCAGCGTTCGCATCTGGTTCCGGCTCGTCGAATTGGACCGCCGGAACATAACGGCCCTTGGGGATGCTGAATCGGATCGCGTCACCACGTCCTTCCTTCAGGTAGTAGCTCTCCAACCGTCGCCTGAGCCGTCCCGCTTCCACGCGAACAAGCGTATCGGTGCGCGGATCGAAGCTCGCGTCGCGCCCATACACTTCGGTGGCGATGGTGAATTCTTTCAGGGCGTCGCCGCGCCCGGCGAGAGTCTCATCGACGATAAACGCGAGAAATTGCTGAAGCCGTTTGGTGCCGGCAAAGGTCGGGCTTGCCAGAATCCTATCAAGCCCGGCGCGCGCGACAGTGTCATCCACCGCGGCCTTTCCGCTGGCTTCGACCCTTCCCGACCCATTTGTCGACGAGGTTTCCATACCCTCGAACCACTCAGCGCCGATGCCGTGAACGACATGTGACTCACAGTTACTCACTGTGGTCGATGCGCGGCCGGCTGCATTCTGTGCGTGTGCCAAGGCCCGAAAACAAGGGCGCTTAACCGCTTTTAGCCAACGAAACCCCAGGATGCCGACAATGTCAAACCTCAAGGATTCAGCCCAAAAAGTGCGGAAACGGGCCCGTTTAAGGACTGTTGGCGCGCTGCTTGCGGCGGTTGTCGTGACGGGCGCCTGCGAAGAGCCCCCCAAAGTCGACAAAAATGTCATGCGGACCATCAAGTGGATGCCGCTGGCTCAAGCCTCACTGGAGCAACAAAGGCTGATCTCCGGCGTCGTCAAACCCGCGAAGGTCACGGCATTGAGCTTTGAAGTCGGTGGCAGGGTGCAAGACGTTCTCGTCGACTTGGGCGATCACGTGGCGGAAGGCGACGTATTGGCCATTTTGGATGACGAACCTTTCGCACTGGCGGTTCGACACGCGGAGGCTGAGGTCGCCGCCGCGTTTGCGGTGTTCCAAGACGAGAGTCAGGAACTGGCGCGACAACGGAAATTGTTTGAGGATGGCTGGGTCGCGCAGGCCAAGATCGACGCGGTTCAGGCTGGCTACAAAGCAGCGGACAGCCGCGTCGGCGCCATGCAGGCGCGCTTGGATCTGGCGCGGCGCGATCAACGGCTTGCCGTTCTGCGTGCGCCCTTCAACGGCGTGATATCGCACAAGGACGTCGAAGCATTTGAAGACGTCGCGGGCGGTCAGGTCTTGTTTGAACTGAGCGCGGAGCGCGATCTCGAAGTAGCGGTGCGTGTACCGCCAAGCTTGATCAACCGGATCACAGAGGGCGATGCCGTCTCTGTAACGTTCCCGTCCGAGCCGGGACTGATGCTCAATGGGACGGTCACGGAGGTCGGCTCGCAAGCGGAAGAAGCCAATGCATTCCCGATTACGGTGCGATTGACGGATCGAGACGACGCATTGCATCCGGGCTTGTCCGCCGAGGTGGCATTTACGTTCGAAAACGAAACGCAAGCCAACGATGCGTTCACGGTGCCGATGACCGCGATCCTAACGGGCGAAGGCCAAGACTTTTATGTGTTCCGGTACGAACACGAAAGTTCCGCCGTCCAACGCGTCGCAATCGAGATTACCGAGTGGCGCGATAACGACGTTGCCGTCGCCGGTAAGATTTCGACCGGCGAGGTCATTGTCACCGCCGGCGTCGATTTCCTGACGGACGGCCAGACGGTTCGCCTGATGGGCGAAGAGACGCCGTATGGCGACGGAGTCCAACAATGAACCCGACAGCATTTGCGCTCAAAAACATGCGCTTCACGGCGCTGGTCGTAATGTTGCTGGCGGTCAGCGGCGTGGTCTTGTTCCTAAACTTTCCAAGTAAGGAAGACCCCGAGGTCACCGTTCGCGAGGCAGTCGTCGCCGCATACTTTCCTGGCATGGCACCGGGGCGCGTCGAAAACTTGATCACGCGGAAACTTGAGAAAGAAATTCGCCGAATCCCGGAAGTCAAAAAGATCAAGTCGAGTTCTAAGACCGGTGTCGCGATTCTCCACGTGGTCGTCTACGACAAGTTCTTCGATATGGAGCCGATCTGGCAAAACTTGCGCAACAAAATGAATGAAGCGCGACCAGGCTTGCCACAAGGAACCATTGGCCCCTTCGTCAACAGCGACTTCGGCGACGTCAACGTGGCAACGATCGCGCTCACCGCGAACGGTTTCTCGATGGAAGAAATGCGTAAAGTGGCCCGCGATATCCGCGATGATCTGTACACCGTCGGCGGCATTCGCCGGGTTGAGATGCACGGGGTGCAAGACGAACGGATATTCCTGGAGACGACCAATGCCAGGCTTGCCCAATACGGGTTGAGCCCCGACACGCTGATCGAAACGCTGGAGGCCCAAAACATCATTCTGCCCGGTGGCCGGGTTGAGGTGGGCGGCTACGACATCGTAATCGAGCCAACGGGAAACTTTGAAAGCGTCGACGATATCCGCGAAACGGTGATCGCGATTCCGGCGACCGACCAAGTGGCCTATCTGCGCGACATTTTGGACGTTCGCCGCGCCTTCATCGATCCGCCCCAAACGCTTGCCTACTACGACGGGAAACCGGCGATCGTTCTTGCCGTTTCAATGCAGAAGACGGGCGTCAACGTGCTCGACTTCGGGCCGCGATTGCAAGACCGCATCGGCGACATCGCCGACGCATTGCCGATCGGATATCGCATCGACTTCGCTACCTATCAGGCCGACTATGTCGCAGAGTCGGTCAGCGGCGTCACCATGAACGTCTACGAGACGCTGGGGATCGTGCTGGTCATGGTGATGCTATTCCTGGGTTGGCGCACCGGCCTCATCGTCGGCGCCATTGTGCCGCTAACCATGTTGCTCTCACTGGTCGTCATGCGTGGTCTCGGCCTAGAACTCGAACGGGTGAGTTTGGCGACGATGATCATTGCGCTCGGTCTCCTTGTCGATAACGGAATCGTCATAGCCGAGGACATCGGAAAGCGTCTTGCCGCCGGCGCGGAGCGCCGCGAAGCAGCGCTAGGAACAGGCAAGCAGCTTGCGTTACCATTGCTCACGTCGTCGCTGACCACCGTTCTCGCCTTTATGCCGCTGATGCTGGCAAGCGACAGCTCGGGCGAATATATGCGCTCCATGTCGCTGGTCATTTTGATTGCATTGCTAACGTCTTGGGCGCTTGGCATGTGCTTCACGCCGCTCTTATGCGTCTGGTTCATGGCCAAACCGAAGAAGACACCGGAACAATCGCAAGCGGCGTACGACTCGCGCATCTACCGCGTCTATAAAGGCGTATTGCGGCTGTTACTGCGCGCGCGGCTGGCGACGGTCGCGGTACTGGCAGCCGGATTGGTTGGCGGATTCTCGATCCTGGGAACCGTCCCGCAACAGTTCTTTCCTGAGTCGTCTCGCAACCAATTTTATATTTACCTGGATCTTCCCAATGGCGCGACCGCCAAGGCCACGGACGCCACCGTGCGCGAGGTCGTCGATTGGCTGGGCGATGAGACAATCAATCCGGAAGTGGTGTCACATGTTGCTTATGTCGGGTATGGCGGGCCGCGTTTCTTTGTTCCCCTGGCGCCGCGCGACGAAGACCCACATGTGGCATTCGTTCTTGTCAGCGTGGACACGGTCGAAAGCGTCAACCCGGTGCTTGAGCGGACGCGCCTGCGTCTCGCCGACCATCATCCCGAAGCCTACGGCAGGCTCAAGAAATTCTTCCTCGGAAACTCAGAGACTGGATTGCTGCAGGTCCGGATCAGTGGCCGAGACCTCGACCACGTGGCTGCGGTCGGCCGCGAGATAGAGGCCGCGTTCCAAGCGATCCCGGGCACCATAGACATCCACAACAACTGGGAAAACCGGACGACCAAAGTCAAAGTCGAAATCGACCAAGTGCGGGCGCGTCGCGCCGGCGTCACGTCGAAAGAAATCGCCGACAGCTTGAACGCATTTTTCGGTGGTGATGCCGTCAGCGCATATCGCGAAGGTGACAAGGTTGTTCCCATCGTTTTGCGTGGCGACAGCAATGAGCGCACCAATCTTGATCGCTTGCGATCGGTCGAAGTCTATTCCTCGAGCCGCGGCACGTCGGTGCTACTTTCGGATTTGGCCGATATCGTCCCGGTCAATCAGCACAGCCGGATCGAGCGTTACAATCTCAAACGCACCGTCACGGTCGAGGCAAAACATTCATGGATGCAGGCCACTGAGTTATTGGCCGCGTTGCTGCCCGGTCTCGTGGAGATCGAGGCAACACTGCCGGCTGGGTACGCCATCGAGATCGGCGGCGAGCCCGAAGATGCCGCCAAAGGTCAGGCCGCACTGTTCGAGTTTGTGCCGCACTGCCTAGCGTTAATCGTGTTGTTGCTGGTCTGGCAATTTAACTCTTTCGCCAAACCCGCAATTATCTTCATCACCATCCCACTGTCGTTCATCGGTGCGGCGATCGGGCTGAAACTGACGGGCGCCTATCTGGGCTTCATGGCTATGCTCGGCTTTTTGAGCCTGGCTGGCATCATCATCAACAATGCGATCGTGCTGTTGGATGAAATCCAGGTTCAGCTCAATGATGGCGCGACGCCTTACGATGCCGTCGTGAATGCATCGATTGGCCGGTTTCAGCCAGTCATGATGACAACGCTGACCACCATTCTCGGCCTAATTCCGCTGATGTTGCCGCCGGACCCGCTGTTTTTCGCGATGGCGGTTGTGATTGCAGCGGGCCTGTCGATTGGGACACTGCTGACTTTGATTGGCGTGCCGGTCTTGTATTGCCTGTTTTACCGCGTGCGCGTGCCGAAGAGCGGCGCCGAAAGCCGTCCCACGCCCGCGGCACCCAACTTACAACCGGTGCAGGTTTGATATGCGTGCGGCTTTGGCCCTAAGGCAGAACGCGGTGCGATCGGCTGATACCGCCGGTCGCCACCGTTTTCTCCTTTTGCTCGTCTCCTTGGTCGGCTTGCTGCTCTTGTCGCCACTGATCGGTGACGGTGGCCCCGGGGATCGCGTACTGACGGGGCTATTCACCTTTGTGCTGCTGGCGGCAATCTTGGCGGCAAGCGATCGGCGATTCAATCTGGCGGCCGCAGCTGCACTTGCCGTGCCGTGGATGTATTTGAGCTGGCTTCATCCAGTCTGGCGCGGTGACGAGGCCGACGTGATTGCGAGTGTGGTGCTGATTGGTTTGCTCGGCCATACCCTCCGCATCGTACTTGGGTCGGTTTTGCGTGCGGATACGGTCGACCGCGACATTCTGGCCGGCGCGATTGCCGTTTACCTTCTCCTCGGCGTCACGTGGACAATCATTTTTGGGTTGATCGAGGCCGTAGCGCCCGGCTCTTTCAAGCTCACAGCAGCAAACCCAGACGAAGTTTGGAACCAGCTCCTATACTTCAGCTTCACCACGCTCACAACGCTCGGATATGGCGACATAACGCCGATCAGCGCGGTGGCACGCATGTGGTCGACGCTGGAAGCAGCAGCGGGCACTTTGTATCTCGCCGTTTTGGTCGCCCGCCTCGTCGGTTTGTACAAAGGTCGGCCGCCGCAGGGGCTATAAGTTCGGAGAGGCGTTGTGAACGAGGTGAGACGAAAACTAGCCGCGATATTGAGCGCTGACGTCGTCGAATACTCTCGTCTTATGTCCGACGACGAAGTCGCCACGGTCGAGACGCTGAAAGAATACCGGCGGTCGATCGAGCGGGTTATCGAACGGCATGAGGGCCGCATCGTCGACGCGCCCGGCGACAATGTGCTGGCTGAATTTCCAAGCGCCGTCGAAGCGGTCCATGCCGCGGTCGAAGTTCAGAAAGCGGTCGAGGGCCGGAATGTCGAACTGCCGCCCGGTAGGCGCATGCAATACCGTGTCGGTGTCAATCTCGGCGATGTCATCGCCGAAGAAGACGGCACCATTTATGGCGACGGCGTCAATATCGCCGCACGAATGGAGGCGCTTGCGAATTCCGGCGGCATCTGCGTTTCGAGCGCGGTCTACGACGCAATCCGGGGCAAGGTCGAATTCGGCTTCGATTTCTTGGGCGAACGAACCGTTAAGAACATCGATCGCCCGATTAGCGTCTACCGCGTGCGCGCGGCTGTGCCGGTCGATTCCAAAGTCATAGGTCGTCCGTCGAGGCTGGTACCGGTGCTGGCGGCATCAACCACTGTCCTACTAATAATTACGACGATCTCCTTTTTGTGGCCCGAGACACGCGTACCACAGGATTTCGTAAGTCGCACCATACCAGATAACAATTCACCCACTCACTTTGCGGGACCGTCTATTGCGGTTCTGCCTTTCGACAATATGTCCGGCGATTCCAACCAAGACTATTTCGCCGACGGTTTGGCGGAAGACATCATTACCGGCCTTTCGCGCTTCAAGGAGCTCGCGGTGATCGCGCGGAACTCGAGCTTCAAACACAAAGGACGATCGGTTGATGTCCGCGATGTCGGCATTGATCTCGGTGTTCGCTACATTCTTGAAGGCAGTGTTCGGCGCGATGGCGACAAAGTTCGTGTCACGGCCCAATTACTTGAGGCCGCCACAGGTCATCACATTTGGTCGGATATATACGATCGGGATATCGATGACATTTTCGCCCTGCAGGATGAAATTACGCAGATCGTCGTCGGAGAAATTGCCAATACGCGTGGTGCCATCGCGCAAGCCAGGCTGCGCGATTTAGACGCGCAGCCCAATATCGAGGCCTACGACCTGGTGCTGCGCGCGCGCGAATATTACCGATCGCCCGGGCCCGAGGAACACGCCCGGGCCCGCGACCTACTCGAGCAAGCGATCGAGATCGATCCGACATACGGTGCGGCCTATGGCGACCTGGGCTTGGTGTATCTGCACGAAGCCGTTTTTGGCTTCAATCCGAAAGCGGGTTCGTACGATCGCGCCTACGACGTGACTCAGAAGGCGCTGGCGCTCGATCCATCCGATGCGTGGGCACGTATGTCGCTTGCGGCGTATTATTTTTTCAGCGGTGACGTCGTACGATTTCGCGAGGAAAGGCGTGTTGCCGTGGACCTAAATCCCAACCGGGCTTTGACCCTTGCCTGGCTTGGTCTCATGGAAATGCTGAGCGGCGATCGGGACCTGGCATTAGAAATGACAAACAAAGCCATTAGCCTGAACCCGCATCACGACAGTTGGTACCACGCACCTTTGTTCTGGTACGACATGCTGCACAATGAGGCCCGCGATTGCCTCCACCATGCCGAAAAAATGTCCGAGAACGAGGTTTGGATCTTCTGGTTTAGCGTCGATTTCGCGATCTGCCACGCCGCCCATGGCGACCTGGAACAAGCGCGCAAATATGCGGACCAGTTGTTGACGGAGTATCCCGATTTTCCTCAGAACGCTTACGATGAGTTCGAAAAATGGAACCACTCCGACGCCGTAACTATGGCGATCGTCGAAGGCCTACGCCAAGCTGGCCTCGAACTTCCAAGCAATCAAGACGCTCCCAAATGAATTGCCGCTTCGGGCGATGCAACACAATCGCAGGTGGCTTTCACCGACCAATAGTTTCCTAGTTCGGACTAAGCACAGCTTGACTGAGCCAAGCTCTCGCCGGTCATAACAGTCGGGCTCAGCCATGCGACACGCTGATCGCGCCCCCGCAACAGTCGACCGCCACTCTGGACGAGATCGGTGTCCCGTTCTTCACGCCCGTCACGTCAGTGCAAACGGATCGAGACAATTGGTTTCTTTGGGTCGTCGCGGAGCATGACCTATCGATGGGATGTTATAACGTTGCATCCCATCGGTCACGGCGGTAACCTCCATTAAGGAGCAACGAAGTGGAGTCTGGCGGTGGCAGGCAAATTGGCATGCCGACGCCGCGCTGACCGCGTGTTGCGATCCGAGCCACACGGAGATGCTGGTGTTCGAAATCTGCGATGATTGCGGCGTCGTGATCGAACGCGTCGACGCGCGCCTCGTCGAGAACATTGCCACCCTATTCATCGACTCGGGCTCCAGGCC
>JANQOH010000479.1 GCA_028289725.1 Alphaproteobacteria bacterium | reverse complement strand
TTGCACGAAACTTATATTGTCGCGCAAACCGACGACGGCATCGTGATCGTCGATCAGCACGCCGCGCATGAACGGCTGGTGCTTGAACGCATGAGGACGGCGCTCTCGAAATCCGGCGTCGCGCGCCAAATCCTTTTGCTTCCCGAAGTCGTTGAGCTCGAGCCCGGTCTCGCGGACGCCCTCGCCGGCCGCGCTAAGGAGCTTGAAGACCTTGGCCTCGTCCTGGAGATGTTTGGCGATGGCGCGGTGGTCGTTCGCGAAGCCCCCGCGTTGCTCGGCGAAATCGATATCCAAGCCTTGGTGCGCGATCTCGCGGACGAGATCGCGGCGATCGACCAAACGCTCACCCTCAAGGAGCGCTTGGAAGATGTTTGCGCGACCATGGCCTGCCACGGCAGCGTGCGCGCCGGACGCCGCTTGAACGCGGCGGAAATGAACGCGCTCTTGCGCGAAATGGAGGCAACGCCACATTCTGGCCAGTGCAATCACGGCCGACCGACTTATGTCGAATTGAAGCTCGCGGACATTGAACGTCTGTTCGGACGCCGTTGATGGCGTCTATTCATGAGCATGCCAACGAAATATTGAGAAAATCGCCGCACCATAGCGTCGCTGGTCAATCGCCGTGAATCCACTCGGTGCAGCCAGATCCTCTTTCGCGCCATGTTCCGCCACCACAACCGCATCCGGCGCCAGCCATCCCTGAGCCCCCAACGCACTCATTGCTGGCACGGCGAGCGCGCTGCCATAAGGCGGATCCAGGAGCGCAAGCTGGCAGGGCTCAGGCGCCCGACCAGGTTGGGTCGCATCGCGGTTTACGATCTCCGCGCGGTCCCCTTGGTCGAGGTCTGCAATATTGCGACGGAGCACCCCAATGGCCGTCACGTCGGTTTCCAGGAAATGGGTGCGTGCCGCGCCGCGCGACAACGCTTCCAAACCCATGGCACCTGTCCCGGCGAATGCATCGACCACCGTCGCGCCGCGAATATTGAACTCGGCACATGCCGCGCCGTGCTCAAGGATATTGAAGAGCCCCTCGCGCGCACGGTCGGCGGTCGGGCGGATGGCACGACCTTCGGGCGCAATAAGCCGCCGGCCGCGTAGGGCGCCGCCGACAATCCTCATCGCTTGCGCTTAAACTTGCGCGTTGGTTCGCGCAACCGCTCCGCCCACGCCTTGCCCAGCTGATCTCTCAGCACTTTGCGCGGCACTTCTTCGACATGACCCGCCTTCAAGGATCCCAGCTGAAACGGGCCGTAGGACAGGCGGATCAGACGGTTTACGTCCAGACCAACATGTTCGAAAACGCGACGCACTTCGCGGTTCTTGCCCTCGCGCAGATTAACCGTGAACCAGGTGTTGGAAGCCTCTCCCGGCATATCGTCATCAGCGTCGGAAGGCGCTTGTTTGCGGCGGTCCACGCGAACCGACACCGCACCATACCGAATGCCGTCAATTGTCACGCCCTTGCTGAGGCGGGCCAACGCTTGCTCATCGACGGTCCCGTGGGCACGCACACGGTAGCGGCGCGCCAGCCCAGTCGCTGGCAATTCCAAGTGCCGTGCCAAATCGCCATCATTGGTGAGCAGCAACAGCCCTTCGGAATTGACGTCGAGCCGCCCCGCCGAAATCACGCGTGGCAGGTCCTTTGGCAATGCATCGAAGACAGTCCTGCGACCTCGATCGTCATGGTGTGTCGTCAGTAGTCCGCGAGGCTTGTTGTAGCGCCACAATCGCGGCGCAGCCGCCTCAGGCAGCGGCTTTCCATCGACCACCACTTTGTCCTCAGGAACGACGGTCACGGCCGGGCTTGTCAGCACCTCACCGTTGAGCGAGACGCGCCCCGCGGCAATCCACCGTTCCGCTTCGCGGCGCGAACACAGTCCAGCGCGAGCAATGCGCCGCGCGATGCGTTCGCTGCCGCCCGTGCTGGCGTCGGTCACTCCCGGCACGCCGCGACAAATGCGGCCATCACCTTGCGGTCGGCGTCGGAGATAAAGAACTCTGGGTGCCATTGAACGCCGAGGCAGAATTTGAACTCCGGCGCTTCGATCCCTTCAATCACGCCATCGGGGGCCGTGGCATCGATCACGGTGCCGTTCGCGACCTGATCAACGGCTTGATGGTGGGCACTGTTCACCGCCACTTCGTCGACCCCGGCGATTCGATGCAGCAGCGTACCGGGCACCAGCGCCACGATATGGCCGGGCTCGTCGCGCGGGTTCGGCTGTTCGTGCGCCAAAGCGTTCTCTATGGCATCGGGAATGTGTTGAATCAGCGTCCCGCCAAGCGCCACGTTGAGAAGCTGTTGGCCGCCGCAAATGCCGAACACGGGCATGTCGCGGTCCAACGCGCCGCGGGTGACGGCCATCTCGAAGTCTGTCCTTCGATCCTTGGTCGAAACGGTGTCGTGCCGGCTAGATGCGCCGAACAAAGCGGGGTCCACATCGAAGGCGCCCCCCGTCACCACCAAGCCATCGATCCGGTCGAGATAGGCCGCAACCAGCTCGGGCTCGTGAGGCAAGGCGACCGGCAACGCCCCCGCTTCCATGAGCGAGGACATGTAGTTTTGGCGCACGGCATACCACGGAAACTTGGAATACCCGCCCGCCTGCTCGCTATCCAAGGTGACGCCCACAATTGGGCTCTGAGAGGGATCAGCCATGGCGGTGAACATAGGGCCGCACCCGGCCGCCATCAATGTCCGGGCAGGCCTTCGGTTGCTTGACCGGCGCCAGGCC
>JANQOH010000465.1 GCA_028289725.1 Alphaproteobacteria bacterium | reverse complement strand
GCCGGCATCACCTTCTCGGCGCTTGTCGATTGGATGGTGGAGGACGCGCAATGCCGGGCCTGAGCGCGCGCAAAGCGGACCGGGTGGGGCGCTATGGCCGGCGTGGTGGCCACGGCAAACGCAAGCCAAGCAAGAGTCAGGCAGCAAAAAATTGGTCGTTATTTGGTCTATTCCTTCGTTTGCCCTGGCGTTCGCTAGGAATTGTCATTACTGTACTGATGATTAGTGCGGGGACTCTAAAATTCTGGTCGAGCGGCGAAATTGTCGAGGGCATCGACGACATACGCCTGGCGATGCTGGATTCCAGTATTTCTGCGGGTTTGGCGATCGACGAAATCTACGTCGAGGGCCGAAATCGCGCGCCGAGGGACGAGCTTTTGGCGGCGTTGGGCTTGGCGCGCGGCGACGCCATTTTGGGTGTCGATCTTGATGAAGCGAAAGCGCGATTGGAGGCGGTCGGGTGGGTTTCCAGCGCCACGGTACAGCGGCGCCTACCGGACGCGCTGTACGTTCGCATCGTTGAGCGTCAGCCCGCCGCCTTGTGGCAGCACGACGGCGAAATGCGGGTGGTCGACATGAGCGGCGCGATCATCACGGAGACTCATGTCAGCCGGTTTGCGCACTTGCCGCATATCGTCGGTGAGAAAGCACCCGAACATTTTCCGACCCTGCTGCGCACGCTGGCGCGGACGCCATCGCTGAGCGGTCGCATCTCCGCGGCGGTGTGGGTCGGCGATCGCCGCTGGAATTTGCGATTTGATAACCGTATCGATGTGAAACTGCCGGAAGACGCATTGGACGAGGCTTGGCAGCGGCTGGAACAATTGCAAAAGCGCGAGAAAGTTCTCGATACCAACATCGTCGTGCTTGATCTCCGGCAAGCCGACCGGGTTGCCGCGCGCCTGCATCCGGACGCGAAGGTGGAAGAGGATGAGGCCTCCGATGCCTGAGCGCCGCGAAACAAATGGCGCGGCGGCCGTGCCCAGCAATAGCGGCAAACTGATTGCCGCGCTCGATATCGGTACGGCAAAGATTTGCTGCTTCATCGCCGAGGATGACGGCGAAGGCGTGCTGCGCGTTCTCGGTGTCGGTCACAAAGTTTCGCGCGGACTGAAGAACGGCTCCGTCGTCGACATGGATGCCGCCGAGGCGGCTATTCGCGAAGCGGTGCACGCTGCCGAAACCATGGCCGGCGAAACCATCCGGTCCGTCGCGATCAATCTGTCGGCGGGGAAGCCTTTTTCGCAGCGGTTTTCGGTCGACGTTCGCCTCGGCGGTCACGAAGTCGGCGAGTCCGACATCAAGCAGGTTTTGGACGAGGGCGTGCGCATGCCGGTGCCGGACGATCGCGCGACCGTCCATCTGCGCGCCGTCAACTACAGCATCGATGGCACCGCCGGCATTCGGGATCCGCGCGGTCTTTACGGCGACCAGTTGGGTGTTCTCATGCACCAAGTGACGGTCGCACGCGGCGCGGTGCGGAATTTGACCGCCTGCGTCGGTCGTTGCCATTTGGAAATCGAAGACCTTGTCTTGTCGTCTTACGCCTCGGGCCGTTCCGTGCTGGTCGACGATGAAACGACGCTTGGCGCCGTGTGCATCGATCTTGGCGCGGGCGCGACGGCCATCGGCGCGTTTTCGCAAGGTGAGTTGGTGTTCGCCGACAGCGTGCCCGTTGGCGGCGCGCACATCACCAACGATATTGCCTATTGCCTGTCGACCGCGCCGGCGGAAGCCGAACGTCTGAAGACGCTGCACGGCAGCGCCATCGCCGGCAGCACGGACGATCGGCAAATGATCGACGTGCCCGAGGTCGGTGAGTCCGCCGACGTGGGCCCCAACCACATTTCCCGCGCGCGTCTGATCGAGATCATTCGACCTCGTGTGGAAGAGACCTTTGAGCTGGCGCGCGACCGCATCGCTGCCGCCGGCTTGGACGAACTGAGCGGCCGACGCATCGTGCTGACGGGCGGCGGCAGTCAGCTGAGCGGCATACGTGAGGTTGCCGCCCACATCCTGGATTGTCCGGTTCGGCTGGGCAAACCGCAACCCATACGCGGCCTGGCGGCCTCGACCAGTGGCCCGGCGTTTGCGACCTGCGCCGGATTGCTGTCCCACGTTGCCGACCGCGAAGCCCGTCCTGTCGCGCGTCGGCACACGTCCGCGCGTGACAAGGTCACGGGATTTGTCCGGATCGGCCAATGGCTACGAGAGAATTTTTGAAATCGCGCCCGGTGGTGTTGCGTGCCGCCGCCGGACCCGAACCGTCTGCAGCAACGCACCGTCAATACCGGAGGCAATGGAGGGCCCGATGACGATTAATCTCAACGTTCCCGCGACCCACGAACTGAAGCCGCGGATTACCGTCTTCGGCGTCGGCGGTGCAGGGGGCAATGCGGTCAACAATATGATCACCTCGCACCTTGAAGGTGTGGAGTTCGTGATTGCCAACACCGACGCTCAAGCGATTGCGCAATCGCTGACCGAGCGCCGGATTCAGCTTGGCTCGTCACTGACGCAAGGTTTGGGTGCGGGTGCGCGCCCCGATATCGGCCGTCAGGCGGCGGAAGAAGCGCTCGATTCCATCCAGGATCACCTCCAGGGCGCGAACATGGTGTTCATTACCTGCGGAATGGGCGGCGGCACCGGTACCGGTGCGGCGCCGATCATGGCGCGGACGGCGCGGGAGCTCGGCATTCTGACCGTGGGCGTGGTGACCAAACCCTTCCACTTTGAAGGCAAGCACCGCATGCGGATCGCCGAGGCGGGCATCGACGAGCTGCAGCAAGTGGTCGACACGCTGATCGTGATCCCGAACCAAAACCTGTTCAGGATCGCGAATGAGAAGACCACCTTCGCCGATGCCTTCAAGATGGCCGACGATGTGTTGTACTCGGGCGTGCGCGGCGTCACCGATCTGATGGTGATGCCGGGTCTGATCAACCTTGATTTCGCCGATGTTCGCTCGGTGATGATGGAAATGGGCAAAGCCATGATGGGCACCGGCGAGGCCGAGGGCGAGAAGCGTTCGCTCGACGCCGCCGAAGCCGCGATCAACAATCCACTGCTCGACGACGTGTCGCTGAAAGGCGCGCGTGGTGTCCTGGTGAACATCACCGGCGGCCCCGACATGACGCTGTTTGAGGTCGACGAAGCGTGTAACCACATCCGCGACCAAGTCGATGTCGAAGCGAATATCATCTTCGGTTCGACCTTTGATGAAGAGTTGGCCGGACGCGTCCGCGTGTCCGTGGTCGCCACCGGGATTGACGATGGCAGCCTGTCCACCTCCGCTTCGGCGCTGGCCGGAATTGAGCGCATCGCGACCCCTGTGTCGACGACCGCCGCGCCGGTGACGCCCCTGAGCACGCCCGAGCCGGTTTCTATGACGACCGAAATCGAAGAGCCTGCGCCGACCTTGGCCGAATCGGCGGTCGACAGCGTTGCTCAGGCGGTTCCGGTCGCGAAGCGTTTGCTGGGCCTGACCACGCCGCCCGCTGGTGAAGCCACGGAAACGGTGGCGGAAGCCGAGGTCGAGACCACACCGGAATACCAGACGACCGCCGATTTCGATCGGCCGATGGAAGCCACGCTGACGGGCCGTCGCGCCAGTGATCGGGAACCCGTGGC
>JANQOH010000462.1 GCA_028289725.1 Alphaproteobacteria bacterium | reverse complement strand
CCCCGCCGCGTCGATCGACGCGGAATTGGCGCGCGCGTTCGACAAACTGGTCGACACACGGACGTCGGGCCTCGCGGCGATCATGGCGAGCGAACGTCTGGAGGATCGGCGCAATATCTCGCCGACCCTCACGCTCGCGATGAACCAATTGCCGCCGCGCGGCGACCAACTACCGCACAGCCATAATTCGATCGCGGTCGCGCTCGCGGTCGATCACGAAGGTTGCTATTCGACAATCGACGGCGAACGAAAAGACTGGGCGCCGCTCGTCACCATGGTGACGCCGCCCGGCGCCGTACATTCCCATCACAATGACAGCGACAAGCGCGCCCGATGGCTCATCGCCCAGGATGGCGGCGTCTACTACCACGCCCGCACCATGGGCTTTCGCTATGAAGACGGTGCTTAGGGACCTAAGTAAACCGGGTTGGACCCAGCCGGAAAAACTGTGACGTCACCCCGGCCGTCGAGCCGGGGTCCAAGGACCCGAGAATTGTCGTCTCGGAGCGCACGTGGCCTCCCTGGTCCCCGGATCAAGTCCGGGGTGACGGTATGAGCCAAGCGGGACCGGTTATTCGAACCCGAGATCCGTGTCGTAGGCGAACAGCGCCGGCAACCCGCCGGTGTGCAGAAACACGACCGTTTCATCCGCGCCGAGCCGGCCTTGGCGGATATGGTCGATCAAGCCGGCCATTGCCTTGCCTGTATAGACCGGATCGAGGATCAGCCCTTCGGTTTCGGCGACCAGTCGGATCGCCTCGCGGCATGCGTCGCTCACGACGCCATAGCGCTCGCCGATATAGCCGTCATCGTTGGCGATATCGTCCGGCGCGAACGCCATATCGAGCCCGAGGCGTTCCGCTGTGGCGTTGGCGATGCGCGCGATATCGGTCGGCCGATCCTCGCTCCACTGGATCGGCGTGATGCCCACCACGCGCAATTCGAGACCGAGCGCTCGGGCGCCCACCTCCAGCCCGGCAGGCGTGATATTGGCCGCCGCGAGATAGAGCGCGTCGGCGTGGATGCGCCGCGCCGAAAGTTGTTCCGCCAGCTCGGCCAGGCCGTCGACATAACCGAGCGCCGCGGTGGCTTGCAGGTCGACATTGAATGGCGCGACCAAATAGGGCTGGCGACCCGCCGCCGCCAATTCGGCGACCTTGGCTTCCATATGCGCGGCCAGGTGCTCCATATCCGGGATATCGACCACGGTCACGTCGGCGCCCATCAATCGGTCGAGTAGCAGATTGCCTTGCAGGCGCGGCCCCTTCTCGCCATGGACAAGCACCAAGGCGACGTCCAAGCCCAAGCGGCGCGCGGCGGCCGTGATCTGCCGGCACCAGTTCGACTGGGTATAAGCGCCCGCAACGACGACATCCGCGCCGGACGCGACGATATCAGCGAACAGATACTCCAAGGTGCGGGTTTTGTTGCCGCCGAAGGCAAGCCCGGTCATGTCGTCGCGCTTGACCATAATGCGCGGCCCACCGAGCGCCTTGGTCAGGCGCGGGCAATCGTCGAGCGGTGTCGGCAGATGCGCGAGCGGCACGCGCGGCTGGTCGGCCAAGCGCGCCCTCAATTCCTGGATTGTCATCGGCGCGGATACGGCTTCGGCGGGTAAACTCATCGTCGCCTCCTCACGTCATCGGTATCGATGCGACATGCGTCTCGAACGCCGGGCGGGCGCGTATGCGTGCGAACCAGGCTTCGAGCGCGGGCATCGGCGGGCGATCATCAACCAGAGTGAACCAACGCCACGCCGACGGGCCGAGCGGAATGTCGGCCATGGTAAACGCGTCGCCCATCACCCAGTCGCGTGCTTCCAATCGCCGGTCAAGGATTTCCCAGACCGGGATCGCTTGTTCGATCGCCTGTTTGATTTGCGCGGCGGTGAATTTCTCGGGCTCGCGCACCAGCCCCCAAAAGATTGTCGTCAAGGGTCCGAGCACGGTGGTCTGCTGCCAGTCCATCCAGCGGTCGGCATCCGCGCGCGCCTGCAAATCCTCAGGGCACAGCGCGCCCATCGAATGTTTGGCCGCGAGGTAACGTACGATGGCATTGCTTTCCCACAACACAAAGCCGTCATCCTCGATGGTCGGGACGCGCGCATTAGGATTGCGGGCGAGCATATCGGCGTCTTGCGTCCGTCCGAACGGCCCGCCGACATCTTCGCGATCAAACGGCAGGCGCATCTCTTCGCAGCACCAGACCACCTTCTGCACATTCGATGAGTTGTTGCGTCCCCAGATTTTCAGCATTCGTTCTCCCCTACCGGCCGCCTGACGATGTCACCTGATGCGCGTCAAGTCGTCAACCTGTCCAGCACGGCCTTCGCGCGTTGCAGTTCCGGCGAGGCGAAGCCCTCCGTGAACCAATCGTAGATCGGCGCCAAAACGGCGCGCGCGTCCGCATCCTGCCCCTGGGCGTGCCAAAGCTCGGCAAGCCCGGTCGCGGCGCGGAGATGCCAAGCGCGGTTGCTTTGCGCGCGCGCGATGTCGATTGCACGCTGAAAATTCGCCGCGGCCTCCTCCGTGTCACGCGGCGTGGCGCGCAGCGCGCATTCCGCCTTGGCAATGTGAAGGAACGGCAGCACGTAATTTTCTTCGCAGTCAGTGGCCTCGGCGATCGTTGCGTCGATCGTTTCCATGGCCTTGTCAGATTGGCCCGCCATGGCGTAGCAGCGCGCCAGCCCGGCCAACTGCACGGCGATGGTGACCAAATTGCCGGTTCGCCGGATCACCGCGAGTCCGTCTTTGTACCTGTCCAGAACGTCCGCCGCTTTGCCTTGATTGGCTTGCAGCCAAGCAGACATGGGCGCTTCCATGTCCGCGTAGAAACCCAAACGATGGGTCGCGGCGAGCGATACCGTGCGCTGAAGCGACCGGTCGAGTGCCGGCAGATCCTCGCGGAAATAGTCGAAATAGGCGCGGTTCGAATAAGCATAGGCCA
>JANQOH010000440.1 GCA_028289725.1 Alphaproteobacteria bacterium | reverse complement strand
CCCATCATCACGCCGGCGGCCGCCCCGCCGGAGGAGCCGCCGGCCGCCGCCCAATCATTCCAAGGATTGTAGGTACGTCCGTGAAGCTCGTTGGCCGTGGTCGCGCGGAACGAGAATTCCGGCGTGTTTGTGCGCCCAATGACGATCGCGCCGGCCTTCGTGAAATTGCGGACCACCGGCGCGTCATCCGGCGCGATGATCTCCTTGAACGCCGTCACGCCGTTCGGCGTCGCGCGGCCTTTCTGATCGACATTCTCTTTGATGGTCACCGGGACGCCAGCAAGCGCGCCGAGCGTATGTCCCTCCCCGAGTGCTTTGTCGTGCGCTTTGGCCGTCGCAAGGGCCTGGTCGCCAAGATCATCGACAACCGCATTGAGCGCGCCATTGATCGCGCGCATGCGCTCGACCGCGCTGGTCACCACCTCTTCCACGGAAACCTGTTTCGCTGCCACGGCCTCTGCGATATCGCAAGCACTCCACTGCCAGAGGGGCCGGTCCGGATTGTTTGTCATGGGTTTGCTCAGTCTTATCGGGGAAAGGTTGGTGCGGGGCGCACGTTACGCGGTCCTTCCGTTCCCGTCAGCATTTCGTTATCGATACCAAACCAGGTCTATAATGCGATGCGTTGGCGCGCGCTTTCGTCTCAGGGAGCGTGGTTGGAGAGATTGTCGACAGGTATCTAGAAGAAGCGGGAGCGCGAGATGACTTTGAAAGACGAGCTATTAGAACAACGAGAACGGTCGCGGCAAAAATTTGGGCCCGAACGTGCGGCGATCGTCCAGGCCGCGACCGATGCGCTCATCGCGGACATTTCCGCGCGCCCGAAAATGGCGGTTGGCGACATGGCGCCTGATTTTGCCCTGCCCAATGTCCACGGTGATTTGGTGAAGCTTTCGGACCGGTTGGCTGACGGTCCGGTGGTGCTCGTCTTCTATCGCGGGGGTTGGTGCCCCTATTGCAACATTCAACTGCGTGCCTTGCAGCGCGCCCTGCCGGAAATGTCCGATCTCGGTGCTTCGCTGGTGGCCATCGCACCGCAGGATCCGGACGAGACATTGACGACAACCGAAAAGAATGAGTTGGCGTTCGATGTCCTGAGCGATGCCGCCTGCGGCGTCGCCGAAAGTTTTGGGATTGCGTTCGAGTTGGCCGACGAATTGAAGGAGATCTACACCGATCTCGGGAACGTACTCCCGGAAAAAAACAGCGCCGATGATTGGCGTTTGCCGATTCCAGCCACGTTTGTTGTCGCGCCGGACCGCCGATTGATGTTCGTCGATATCGACGCCGACTATCGCAATCGCGCGGAACCCGAGGATCTGCTGGCCGTATTGCGCGGACTTGCCGAGTCCGAAGCGCAACCCTCCATTCCGGTGCATTCGAAAGCGTCTTAGTTTCGGACCCCGCGGCGGGCGGATTTCGGGGTGCCGTGCTGCGGTCGCCCTCATCGCCCCGGATTCTGCCGATAATTGGCCGCCTCGCCTCCGTGGACTACATCAGTAGTGGGGCTTGGGGTTCGCCTTTTGTTGGGCTGAGCGTTGAAGGGGATGTCATGCGGGACACGGCAGTTCGGAAGGTCTTTACAGCGGAACGTGCGGGCGGCCGCCCGCGACAGTTGAGCGGCGGTCGGATCTCGAATGAACAGCTGCTGCAAGCCATAAGCCAATTACAGGCCTTGGTCATAGCCGCCGCCGACGCTGAGCTGACCAAGCCGCAGGACACGCCGCCAGCCGAACCGATTGTGCCCGCTGCGGAGCCTTGCGCGCCGGAGAAACCGGCTGTCGATGATGATTTCCTTTCGGTTCGCAAACAAATTGGCGAAATGGCGCGGACGATTGACCGCACCAAGCATGAAATCGCCGCGATTAAGCATCCGATGGCGGACAATGACCCGGTGGTCAACGCCTCTTCGCAACTCGATGCCATTGTGACGGCGACAGAGAGTGCCACTCAAACCATTCTGGATGCGACCGAGCAGGTCGAAGAAGTGCTGAAGCGGATGGTGGCGGACGATCCGCACAACGCTGAGCTGATCGGCCTGAGCGAGGAAGCGGGCGGCCATTTGATTCGCGTGATGGAGGCATGCGGTTTCCAAGACATCACCGGGCAGCGCATCACGAAAGTGGTCAACACGCTTCGCTTCATCGAGGAGCGCGTTGGCGCTGTTATCGAGATTTGGGGCGAAGAGTCGTTCCAGGATATCCCGGTCGAAGAGGCGCCGTTAGAAGCCGAAGATGATGATGTAATGATGAACGGCCCGCAGCTCGAAGGCCAAGGCATCTCGCAGGCTGACATCGACGCCCTGTTCGACTGAGCCCCTAACGTTCGGCGGCTCAGTCTCGAACGTTCTCGCCGCCATCGTCCAAGGTCTTTGGCCGTCTCCAGTAGTGAAACTGCGGCGTCCAATCGGACGGCCCGACGCCCGCCAGCGCCAGAAAATGCCAAACGGGCGAATAGAGATCGCCGGGTCCAAACGTCGTGCGGCCGCGACGGACGATCTTGTCGTTCTGTCGCTCATATATGCAGGCGCCCGGCATGTTCGAATAGTCGCCGACGGCGCACTGTTCGGCCATGTACGCGCCACCGCCATGCGATGCCATGCGAAACCGCCAACCGCGATCCAAGGCAATCCGCCGCTGAACGTCGGGTGCGTCTTTCGACACCAAGGCCACGGCCATGGCGTCTTCCAAATGATCAAGGACGCCGTTGATGCCGTCCGCCCAGAGCGTGCAATAGCGGCATCCCTGTCCCATATTGTGAATAACCAATAAACGGGATTGGTCTCCAAACAGTGTGGATAGGCGCGTTTCGCCATCTAAGGTCTTGAAGCTGTAATCGGTGACCTCCGCCACAGCGTCGTGGCCGCGTAGTTCCGCCAGGCGCAAGGCCTTTTCCATGATCTCGCGTTCGAGCTCTTCTGCCTCTGTCATCACAACCTTCCGAAGTCCCGCACGGACCGTGCAATCGACATACGCGGATCATATTCGCGATTAGTTCCGCGGCGCAAAGGCAGCTCTGTACAACCGGTGGAAATCTAACGTGATGGCGAAGTCCCGATTGCGCTGAATTTGCGTGGCACGTCCGCGTTGTCCGTGGATAATGAATGGGATGCGAGATTGGGCGAAGCTCCGTCCGACACGCGAAGGGAGAACCACCATGGCCGAGACACCGCCGGTTTGCGATTTTGGATGGAAAGCGCCTGACTTCCGTCTTCCAGGCACCGATGGAGCGCTGCATAGATTGCAGGAATTGCGCGGCCCAAATGGCACATTGATCATATTCATGTGCAATCACTGTCCCTACGTGAAAGCGATTTTGGGGCGACTGACGCATGAAGCGCGCGAACTGGCCGCGCTCGGTGTGAATACGGTGGGCATCAATGCCAACGATCCGGTCGCATACCCGGAGGATAGCTTTGACAACATGGTCAAAGTCGCCCGCGACCAGGGATTTCCGTTCCCGTACCTGTTTGACCAATCTCAAGACGTCGCGCGGGCCTATGACGCAGTCTGCACGCCGGATTTTTTCGGATTCAACGCGGACCTCGAGCTGCAATATCGCGGGCGCTTGGACGAGTCCCGCACGACGTTGGTACCGGACGCGCGCCGCGATCTGTTTGAAGCGATGAAAGCCGTTGCCGCAACCGGTCAAGGCCCGGCGGAGCAAATTCCGAGCATGGGATGCTCGATCAAATGGCGAGTGGCCGCCTAGGTTACTGACAGAGGCTCCATAAGCGGTCGGTCAGAGGTCGTCCGGGTTCCCCTTCGCGACTTCGCCAAAGGACACGACGCGTCCGTTTTCGTCCTGAAAGGTGATGGTTTCGTCGTCCTGCACGACCAGGGCGCAGGAATTGATCCAGCGAAAATTGTCCCAGTCGATGCAAAGCAGGCCGGCGTCGTTGATCCACCAGCGGCCACCGGACTCCGATATCTCCCCCGTTACGCTGCGCAGCTCGGCGCGAATCCGACCGTTGCCGGAGTGAAACATTACGTAAGTGCTGTCGTCTGTCGGATTAAATCCGAAAACCGTATTGCCCTTCAGGAGCAGCTCGGCCTCGTCTGCGGCGAGGCGCTTAGGCCGTGCGTCCGCTTCCGGTTGAAAAAGAACCAGGACCAGAGTCGACGCCGCCAGTGCCACGCATAGGCGCGCCAAATAAGGTCGGATCAAACGTTTGCTGGTGGACATGGCGATTATCCGAGCTGGGTGCGTGCGCCTCAGCATATCGGTACCATTTCGGCCAACTCAAGCCGCGCCGGCGCAATTTCTTTCGGCCAGGGCCGGCCTATATTGACTGCGACGCACCCAACGACGGTGAAGGAAGACGGATGGCGCCGAAAACCGCCACGGAATCCCCGGAAACCCCAGAAAACCTGGCCGTTCCGTTCGATATTGACGACTTGTCTGAAGCGGAATCGGGCGTGCTCGATGCGTTGCCGGCGGGCGTGGCGCTCCTCGATCCGAATGGAACGATTGGCCACGTCAACCGGGCCTGGGCCGAGTTCGCCCTGGAAAGCGGCGGGATGAGCCGTGACGAGGTGATTGGGCAGAATTATCGGGATGCCGGGTTTTGGTACGGCAATCCAGAACAGCCGTCCGACGATACGGTGCGCGCCCAGGCCGGCATTCGGGCGGTGCTGAATGGGGATGTTCCGCACTTCGCGTTGGATTATCCCTGTCACACGCCGATCCGAGAATATTGGCTGGAACTTCGGGTCACGCCACTCGCGCTCCACGCTGGCATAGGCGCTTTGGTCATGCAGGCCGATGTGACCGAGCGCAAGAAAACGGCCGATCGCGCCTGGCGCCGCGCCAATTACGATAGCCTGACCGACTTGCCGAACCGGTCCCTGCTGTTGGATCGGATGACCCAGGCCATGGGCTTGGCGCGCCGGCAATCGGTCGAGGGTGGCTTGATTCTGTTCGATATTGAGCAGCTACGAGAAATTAACCGGCTCTTTGGCCATGAATCCGGTGATGATTTGCTGCGCCAATGCGCCGAACGACTTAGGGCCAGTGTCCGCAAGACGGATTCGGTGGCTCGGGTTGGTGAGGACGAATTTGCGGTCTTATTGCCACGGCTGTCCGATAGTGAGGCCCTTGAGGCGCTGCACAACAAGATCGGCGAGCGGTTGGCGGAATCGTTCGACATACTCGGCAATACGATCACCATCGCGGTGACCAGCGGGCGTGTATCGCTGCCGGGCTCGGCCGAGACGGCGGATGAGCTCCTGACCATGCTCGAGGTCGAAACCTACGCCAAGAAACCGGAAGGCGGTTCTTGGCTGCCCAAGACGATGTAGGGCTCCGGAATGGTTAGCGAAACCGCCAGGATATCGCGCCGGGCCGTCATCGCCGGGCTATCGGTTTTCGCCTGCGCGTCCTTCGGCGGACAGCGTGCGGCGAAGGCCGTTATCGACGCGCGGACAGTCGATCCAATGTCATTGCAGGTGGTCGATTGGCTCAACCTCGGCACCAGCGATCGCGGCGTATTCATAAAGGGATTCTCGGCGGGTTGGTTTCGTGATGTGGCGCCCGACTCCGACGAAATCGTTGGTCACACCAATATCAAGCTCGTCGAGGCGATCGACCTGCAACTGACGAAGCTGGCGAACAAGCCGATGACGGCGCATGTGCCTTTAGTCGCCGCATTCTCGCGCGCCGCGCTGATCGGTTGGCTGCCGCCCATCGAGATCCTTGGAAAGCACTGGAAGCGCCTTCAAATGCGCCACCGGGTTCTAGTCCTGCGCGCGCTGGTCGCCGGTGCGCACAGCAGAGATGTCTGGCGCGCCATGGGTGAGCCCGAAGACAGCGACACGCTTTCCCGTGGTCTATCGACTCCGCGTCGGTTTGCGCCGTCGCCGCTGCCGCTCAACCCAAATCTAATGCTGGCACGATTGCTCGACTATTATGTCGATGACGAACGTCTGGAGTTGCCGCTTATGCAGGCTGTGCTCAAGGTCGACAAGCGAACCGCTGGTACCGTTAAAGAAACGGCGGCGTCTCGATCAACGCCGCCTGAAGGCTAGTCTACATTTGTGAGGGAAGACTGCGCTTACCGCGCGGGCTCCGAGCGTCCCTCAAGCGTCTCCGCCATTGATTTCAGTTTATCGCGGTCGTTGATGTACAGCGTCTTGCCTTTGCGCTGCACCAATTCTGCTTGCGTCAGTTGTCCCAAAACGCGCGCTACGGTCTCGCGCGTGGTACTCGCGCGCGCCGCAATATCGGCCTGAGTGGGCATGGGATAAACCGACCACAAATTCGGGACCGCGGGATCTGGCCCGCAGAGTCGCAGCAACTCAACATACACGCGTTGCACCGCGCCAAGCGTGCTGAGGTCCATGATGCGGTCGTCGCAAGCCCGGACGATATTGGCGAGGCGGTTCAAGACGGCGAGTGCGACATCCGGCTCATCGCGCAATAGATCGATGAACAAGGTGCGCGGCATCACGGCCAAGGTGCAATTCTCGCCGGCGGTGATCGCGGCCGACCGTGGCCGGTCGTCGATCGCCGACAGTTCGCCGAAATATTCGCCTTCCTTGATCGTTGCGTAAGCGATCTCGCGCCCGGTTGACGAGTAATTCGCCACCTCGACGCTGCCGCTGACCACAAAAAAGAGGTCACGGCTTTCGCTGTCGCGACTCAAAATCTGTTCATTGCGCTTATGGCGGCGCCAAACGCAGCCTTGAGCTAAGAAATTTAGCTTTTCGCGCGGGAGGTGGGATAACAGCTCAATGTTCTCAAGCTGCGCGGCTAACGTGTCTTGCACGGTGTTTCTCTCCGTTTGGAACCGTCATGGACCAAGTGCCGTTCAGGCTCCGACGGCGCGGCGCGTCTTGTTTCGCGTCGACGGCGCCGCAGCTCCGCTCCCTACCGACAGTAATTTAGGACGGGGCCGATCAGCGAAAACCTACGTTCCGCATACGCATCAAGTGCGTTCGAGAGCTTGTTTCGCAGCCGCAAGGTCGGCCAGCGCCGTACCAACCGATTTGAACACTGTGATCTGGTCGTAGAAGCGGCGACCGTCGCGATATCCGCGGGTTAGCTCGGTCAGATCACCCGCGATATCATCTTCACCGATCACGCCGGATTTGATCGGCTGAATGATATCGCCGGCTTCTGACAGCGCGGCCGACCTGTCATCGACGAAAATGCGGCCACGACTCATGGTCTCGTCGTCGGTCTCACGCATCGCTTCGGTAAAGGCGCCGATCAAATCCACATGTACGCCGTCGGGCAGCCAATGGCCCAATATCAGCGGCGTTTCGCTCGTCGTTGCGCAACAAACGATATCGGCGCCGCGCACGGCCGACTCAAGCTCGTCGGTCGGTTGCACGCGGAAATCGGTCCGATTGAGTTTCTTGGCAATGCGCGCCGCCTTCTCTCCATCCCGGCCCCAAACCAGCACATTGGCGATGGGGCGCACGGCAGCGTGCGCTTCGATCAAGTAGGAGGCCATGGCGCCGGTCCCGACCATCAGCAGTCGCTCGCTGTCGGGCCGCGCCAGATACTTCGCGGCGAGCGCCGATGTCGCGGCCGTGCGCCGGCGGGTGAGCGATGGGCCGTCAATGAACGCGAGCAACCGCCCATCGCTGCCATTGAGAAGGAGGTACGCTCCCATGACGGTCGGCAAGTTCTGCGCCCCGTTATCCGGCACAACGGTGGCGATTTTGACGCCGATGTGGCGTCGCTCATCCCACGCCGGCATCAACAGAAGCGTCGCATCGGGACGCCCGGCACCAGGTAGGTTAAAGCTTTGACGCAATGGAGCCGTGGCACCGCGTCGAAACGCGTCTCTCAGGCGCTCGACAAGACCGGGATAGTCGAGCCCCTTCTCCACCTCGGCCGCAGAAATTACGCGCATGCCCCACCCATTCGCAGAAACGCGCGAACCTTCGTCGATCACATTTCGGATTGCAACCGCGTGACCCCGGCTGCCACGCTCCGGCATATTGTACCGACGGTCCGCAAGCGCTACGACAAGCGGGTCGCAATCGCCGAGAGAGCGCCATGACCAACCAA
>JANQOH010000420.1 GCA_028289725.1 Alphaproteobacteria bacterium | reverse complement strand
AACGATCGGGAACGCCGACCATTTCAAGCGGCGTCAACGGTTCGAAGACCGGCGGCTGCCAATCCAGCAGTCGCACATATTCGACGCGGCGCAAATCGGCGATCGGCTGAACGCGCACCAGCGCCCCCACCACTGACGTCACCACGCCGACGGGAATGCCCGGCGGCAACACGCTGCCGTGGCCCGAGGTTACGATCCGCGCGCCGACTTGAACATTCGCGTCGCGCGGCAGGAAGGCCAACGTCGCGGTCGGTCCATTGTCGCCGGCCAACACGGCGGGCGGTCGCGTGCTCTCGATAATCACGGGCACGCGCGGGTTCAAATCGGTTATCAGCAGGATGCGTGCGGCACGGCGCCCCACTTCGACAATGCGGCCGACCAGTCCATCGCCTGTGACCGCCGCTTGGCCCTGCGCCACGCCGTCGTGCGCGCCCGCGTTCACCAACAAAGTGCGCACATACGCGCTGCCGGAATCGCCGATCACCCGCGCCGATACAAATGCGGGCGACGATACGGTTTTGAGTCTGAGCAACGCCCGCAGCTGCGCGTTCTCCTGTTCTAGCTGGCGTGCACTCAACTCCCACCGCTTGCCGCGTTCCACCGCTTCGAGCAGTTGGCGGTTCTCTTCGCGCAGCGCCAGAAAACTCGCGCCTTCTTGGATCACGAGGTTGATCGACTCCACCGGACGCGACAGCGCATCGAGCATGGGCGATGCAATGCCGACAACCACGACGCGGATTTGGTTCGCCGCTTGCGGCTCGACCTTGCCGACAACCATCAAGGTTACCGACAAGAGCGCGAGCATCAACAAGCCAAACCGGTCGACCAGCGCCTTAACAGGCACTGCAACCCGGCTAAATCCTCCTGACGGCTGCCGCAGCATGGTGGAAATCGCAAGTCCTCTCTACGGTCATACTTGCCACGCTAGTTTACGACGGCATCCCGCAGTGGACAACTGACGAGTCGCCAAAAACGCCCGCCTTATGGTGCTTTAGTAGGCGCTGTGCAGAACGTGCTTGAGCGTGCGCATTTCTTCGAGCGCGCGTCCGGTGCCAATCGCGACGCAGGTCAGCGCCTCTTCCGCGATCGAGACCGGCAGCCCGGTCGATTGACGCAGCACCTCGTCGAGGTTGCGCAACAAGCCGCCACCGCCGGTTAACATGATTCCCTTGTCGACGATATCGGCGGCAAGTTCCGGCGGCGTGTTTTCCAGCGCGACTTTCACGGTTTCGATAATCGCGCCAACCGGTTCGGCCAGACTCTCGGCGACTTGACGCTCGCCGATCACGATTTCCTTCGGCACGCCGTTCATCAGGTCGCGGCCTTTGATCTCCATGACCTTGCCGTTGCCGTCTTCCGGCGGCGACGCGCTACCGATCAAGACCTTGATCTTTTCAGCCGAGGCTTCGCCGATCAGCAGATTATGGTTCCGGCGAATGTAGCCGATGATCGCTTCGTCCATCTTGTCGCCGCCGACGCGCAGCGACTTGGCGTAGACAATGCCGCCGAGCGACAAGACGGCGACCTCGGTGGTGCCGCCGCCGACATCGACGACCATCGAACCCGTCGCTTCGGTGACCGGCAAGCCGGCGCCGATCGCCGCGGCCATCGGTTCCTCGATCAGGAACACACGGCGCGCGCCCGCGCTTTCGGCGGATTCTTGAATCGCGCGCTTCTCAACCTCGGTCGAGCCCGAGGGCACGCAGACGATGATCTGCGGATGCGCGAAGCTGCGCCGATTGTGAACCTTGCTGATGAAATGCTTGATCATTTCCTCGGCGATCTCGAAATCCGCAATCACGCCGTCGCGCAAAGGCCGGATCGCCTCGATATAGCCCGGGGTTCGCCCGAGCATATCCTTGGCCTCATGGCCGACCGCAAGGACCTGTTTTTTGCCCTGTTGGTCAATAATCGCCACCACCGATGGCTCGTTCAGTACAATTCCGCGTCCCGCCACATAAACCAGCGTGTTGGCGGTGCCGAGGTCAATCGCCATATCGGCGGACATCAAGCCCATCAACCGTGAAAACATGCTTTTTATCTACGCTCCACGACGTTTAATGAAGGGGGCCGCCACGCCGTGTCGCGCCCGAGCGTGGCGGCGGCCGTACTGAAGACGGCAACACATTACGCTTGTGCATATAGCGCTGCCGGCGCGGTTTTCTCCCGTTTGACTAGCAATTTGTTCAGAGCACTGATGTAAGCGTTGGCGCTCGCCACCATGGTATCGGTGTCCGCGCCCGCGCCATTGACGGTTCGACCATTCTCCTCAAGCCGCACGGAAACATCGGCTTGGGCGTAGGTGCCTTGGGTTACGGCACCGACCTGGTACAGCTGCAAATTCGCCTCGTGCGGGAAAAGCGCCCCGATCGCGCGGAATATCGCGTCGACCGGACCATCGCCGTCGGCGGTCGTCGAACTCGTTTCGCCATCAATCTCAAGCGTCAGCTCGGCCTCGGGCCGGACGCCCATGCCGCAGCGCAGCGCCAAGGCGGTCAGCTTGATCCGTTCGTTGCGGCGCGACACCGCATCGTCGACCAGAGCAATCAGATCCTCGTCGTAGACATCTTTCTTTTTGTCCGCGAGGTCCTTGAACCGCGCAAAGGCGTCGTGCAGGGCGTTTTCGCCCAGCTCATAGCCCAGTTCCTGCAACTTGGTCTTGAACGCGTGGCGGCCGGAATGCTTGCCCATCACCAAGGTCGATTTGGTGAGGCCCACCGATTCCGGGGTCATGATCTCATACGTGCCCGCGTGCTTCAGCATACCGTCCTGATGGATCCCGGCCTCATGCGCGAAGGCATTGGCGCCGACGATCGCCTTGTTTGGCTGCACCGTGAACCCGGTCACCGCGGACACTAGCCGCGACGCCCGCATGATGTTCTCGGTGCGGATATTGGTAGTGTACGGGAACAGGTCGTTACGGGTTTTGATCGCCATCACGATCTCTTCCATCGACGCATTGCCCGCCCGTTCGCCGAGCCCGTTGATGGTGCATTCGACCTGCCGCGCACCGGCTTTCACCGCCGCCAGCGAATTGGCGACCGCCAAGCCGAGATCGTTGTGACAGTGAACCGATAGCACCGCCTTATCGATATTCGGCACCCGGTTCATCAGCATTTCGATCAAGGCCGAAAATTCGACCGGCGCGGTGTAGCCGACCGTATCCGGAATATTGATCGTGCCGGCGCCCGCCTTGATCGCGCTTTCGACCGTTTTGCATAGGAAATCGGGCTCGGTGCGCGTGCCGTCCTCGGGGCTCCATTCCACGTCGTCGACCAGGTTGCGCGCGTGGGTGACGCTATCGATCACCGCCTGGTGCACATCGTCCGGCGACATTTGCAGCTTGTGCTTCATATGAAGCGGGCTGGTGGATATGAAGGTGTGGATGCGCTTGCGCTTGGCGTGTTTCAGGGCCTCCGCGGCGCGGTCGATATCCTGAATGCCAGAGCGCGCCAGGCTGCACACGATCGAGTCCGTAACGATCTTCGAGACTTCGGTGACCGCCTCGAAATCGCCCTTCGAGGCGATGGCGAAACCGGCCTCGATCACATCGACGCCCATTTCCTGCAGAACGGTCGCGATTTCGAGCTTTTCGTCGAGCGACATGGACGCGCCAGGCGATTGCTCGCCGTCGCGCATGGTGGTGTCGAAAATCGTGACGTTCTGGCGTTCGCTTACCGGCTGGGCATCATCGCCCGGCGCGGCGTCCTTCGACTGAGTCATCTGCTGTTCTCCTTCGCGATGACGGTTGACTTAGGCCTTCACTCACCCCTGAGCACGTCCATCCGGACGGCCGCTCAGGGGCTCCTAAGTCGCAGTCCCGTGCCGCGGCGGAGACCACGCAGACTCGCCGCCAAGGCGCGCGCCGGGCCCAAGGGCCGGACGATCACACAGAACTGACGGCAAAAATTGGTCATAACGTGGCAAACGCTTCCGTATCCGTAACAAACCGAAGTTTAACACCCGAATCGGTTTCGGCACAGCCGAATCCCGCTCCAACATAGGCCCGCTTCCCCCATGGCGGTGGGCCAAGCGCGAATCACTTTGACCCGGCCGCCGGCAAATGTCTACGCCGACTTCCATTGATCTAGCAATAGTTTGTTGAAGGTTTCTTAATCGCAACGACGCGCCGGGGGAATCGCCGCGAATCATGGGGAGCCACGTCAGCTCGGCTGACGTCCCGGATTGGGGCCTCGGCGGAGACAGCGGCCGACATCGGCGATCTCGTCAAACGACCGGCAGCGGTGCCCTAAGCGGCCTTGCCAACCGCCTCGCGTTCAGCTGCGACCTTCAACACAGTGAGAGGTCTCACCAAGTTCTATCAAAAGACCGCGATACCCGCTTCGATCGTCACATGCCAGAGCAAGTGGCCAATGTCATGGCAGCCCAATAGACAAGCTCATTTCGCATCCCCGTTGGCCCGGTTTCTCGCGCAAAACGATCAAGTAGACATCTCGGAGACCCGCCGGCCAGGGTCGCATCCCTTGATCGCCGTAAGCCGCGTTCTGATGCCAAATTGATTGGTTTCGAGCGACGGCCTCATTCGGCGCAAGTCCGGTACATTGAGCGATTTCCTGTGCGACAGCCCTTCGTATCGAACCGGGATCTTGTCCCGCTCCGCACGCGCCAATCTGGCACAGGACCCCCAAGGCGAAAATTGCGCCCCTCTGGGACGTCTGGTTCAGCAAGTCGGACGCTTCACAATTGTTCATGCCAGATGCAATGTCCGGGATCCGAACTATCTCGTTTTCGCTGGATTGCCTCGTAGTGACGACTCCTGAAGACTTCAGGCCCTGATAGGTGGCATCATTAAGAGCCAATAGCCCCTCACAAATCGACGCATCTGATTGCGGCGAAATTTGGTCGGGAGGATCTTGGTCCCTCTGTGAGGCAACTTCTGTCGCCTGCGATGCGGACGCGCTCGCTGTGTTAACAGAAGGCTCCGCCGCCGTTTGATTTGAACTCTCAATTCTGGACGCTTCGACCGGTTGCTCCGCCTCTTGTGATTCCACGCTTTTGGTCACGCTGGACTCCACGAGCGGAACCGGCCTGCCTAACCGTTCACAGGGGTCCGGTTCGCCGCGGCTACAGCCGACTTCGAAGTATCTAATCGCGGCTTCCTCGTCCTTCGGAACGCCATCTCCCTCACGATAGAAATCGCCAAGATAAAAGCAGGTGTCCTTCACCTCCGCCCTGCATCCGATATCAAGCAATCTCACGACTACGCTCATGTCGCCGTCCATGAATGCTTCATCGACATTTTGCCAGCGGAAAGTGCCCGAATCGTAAAACGCAGCTTCTCGCTCCTCAGATGTAATTGCTGGCTGTTCTTGGCCCGACAGCGGCTCAGTTTGCCGCGGCTCACTGGACAGGCCGGAGGAATCCACCACTAACAATTCTCCTACTTGCGCCGCCGCGCAGTCGAAGACGCCAAGATCGAGATCCGCCCAATCGCCCTTGGCCCGGACTTCCCCTGTGACACGAAGGCACGTGTTGCCAGTTCTTACACTTTGGTCGAACACTGTTCTGGCTGAAGGACCAGACGGCTCCGACCAGTGAATGTCGAAAGCGAGGCCCAGATCCGAAAGAGTGTCTGCAATGAAGGGCTTTAATGTGCTCGGGTTGCTCGCCGCCCCATCCACGTAAAAATTCAGCCTTTCCAATGGGATATTCTGTGTACTCCTGCCTAGGATGGTGGCCGTAGCATTAAAGTGGGGATACTCCCGCCTACATATGTAGTAGTTTGCGTTCTCCTCAAAACACGCATAACCATGGCTCCTCGTCCATGTGACGATGCTAAGTGTGTCTCCAATCGAGTCTCCGGAACCTGATTGCGCCTGGATCGAGGACGTCGGTGGCGTATCCGTGGTTGTTTGCTGTTGAGATACCTGCCGCAAAGCAGCCAACAAATCCGGCGAAATATGGCCGTTGACCTCCAACCCCTGGTGCTTTTGAAAAGCTCTGACCGCTGCTCTGGTATTACTTCCTGGTAAGCCATCAACGGGTCCTGCGTCATAGCCAAGCTTATTGAGCAAAGCTTGCGTTTCCGTAGCGAGATGCTTGCCGTCTTCTTCCTCGATTGCAGGTATAGGAGGTGTAGCTTGAGCAACATGCTCTTCGGAAGATTGCTTTGGGGCAAGCGGGGCCGATGCTGCCGTGGCTGGTGTACTTTCCTCGGGCGCTACGGTCTGACTCTGTAGCTCGGATTCGCCCAGCGAAGGTTCCTCGATCTCAGAAGACTCTTCGTTCAATTGGCCCTCAACCAAATCCGTTGCGTCGTCAATAACTTTTTCAACATCTCCTAACAGGTCGTCTAGAACACCGGCTGATAGCTCTGACGAACAAGCGAACAGGACAAAAAATGCAAAGCACACAGCCATATTCGTGCGAATAGATCGATGGTGGCCTGTTGCGATCATATGATGGCCTCCCGACGTTGAACTCCTGTCTTCGGCAGAGACTATCGAGTGCCTGGACAGGAAGGGCAAGTTCCATTCGGGCCACTACTGTTCGCAAAATCACGATCCGTGCACCGAAGCTTCAGTCGAAATGCCATCTATTAGCCGACGGCTGGTATCGCTCATCAATTCGTTCGCGAAAGCCGCAGTAGGCGACTTCGCTTCTGTCCGTTGATGTTGGTCACGGCGAACAATATCGAGCACTTGGTCGTTTGTGGATGAATAGCGACCCTTGAAAATCTGGTCCACGCGCAAGTCTTCCGTCGCGTCAGCTGCTGAGACGTTCATTGCGGCGCGACCGCCGAATTTCAACGATCTAATGGTATTATTTTAAAGTTTCTTGGTGCCAACGGCGCGCCAATCGAATAGCCCTAATTCGCACCAGGCCGCATTAGCTCGGTTGCCGACCCGCATTGGGGCCCTGCCGGAGCCAGCGGCCGACATCGGCAAACTCGTCAAACGACCGGCAGGGGTGCCCCGTCGCCAGGCCCTCGTCGATGATCGCCTGCAGCGTGCGTACGCCGGTATGGCTGTCCTGATCGCGGCGGATCAGGTCGCGGATATAGTCGCTCGTGGTCGAATACCGGCCGTGGCGCACCTGCGCCTCGCACCAGTCTTTCATGATGCTCGGAACCGATACATTCATCTGTGCCATGTCTCGTCCCTCCGCCCGAGAGACTGCCACAGGTGCAAATATGGTCAATTTTTGACAATCACACTTTTGGCGATTTCTGACGGCCGATTTCGGGCGCCGCCGGCGCAACAACCAAGGCTTCGGGCCAATTAATGTGGCCGCCCCCGAAATGATGGCGAAAAAAATGCGGGCGTTTGAACCTTGGGCCGCCGGCCGGCGACTTACCGGTAACAGATGCGGCATTCCGCCCCATCGCAACCGGGAGACCGACCATGAACCGCCCCTTCGCCGTGGCCGCGACCACGCTTTTCACGATTTTCGCCCTGGTGACCGCCACCGTCTCGGTGACCGCGGCGCCAACCACGCCGAACCCGTCCGCACCGGCGGTCAAACCCGTGCCGGTTGCGCCCCAAATTGGCGGACTGCCCACGCGCCCGCTCGATCTCAATCGCGTCGCGCCGCGCCCCGACCGCCCCAATTATGACCTGCACCCCCTGCTCGCCACCGACGAACTGGCGCAACCGGGCGGCGCCTGTTACGGCATGATCACCTGCTGCAACAGCGAATGGGTCCAGGGCTGCGACGTGCCGTTCTTCGAAAATATTTGCCTGTATTACGGCGGAGAGATCGTTTTCAACTATCTGAGCGACGGCAGCACCAACTACGAATGCCACTATCCGGAGTGACGGATGCCGCCCCTGAGGGGCGATTCACCCGGCGCGCGATTGCGACATTGAGCGCAATCGCGCGCACCGCCTTAATGACCTCATGGACTTTGTGGAATTACCCTCTATTTGGACCATGAGGGCAACCATGCCTTGCAACAAGTAGCGGGGCATGGAAGGGGTCGGACCGACGCACGAGCGGGGAACGAAATGCGTCCGTCTATGAACCTAAAAATCGCGGTCAAGATACCGCTGATCATCGTCGCTTTGTCATCCGCCGCAATCCTGATTGCGAGCGCGATCGGCTATTTCAAGGCGGCGGACGCGCTGAGCAAGGAAGCGAGCGCTAAGCTGGTGGCCTTGTTGGACGCGCGCACCACACAGCTGAATTTGTACCTGTCCGATATTCGCGACGATTTGCAGAGTGTCGCGGACAACGAGATGACGCGCGCCGCGCTCGACAGCTTCAAAACGGCCAAAGCTGAGTTTGGCGGCCAATTCACCGAACGATTGCAGCGGCTCTACATCACGGATAACCCGCACCCCACCGGCGAAAAACACAAACTCGACCGCGCGAATGACTCTTCGCAATACAGCCAGTTCCACGCGCGCTTTCACCCCTGGTTCCGCGACTTTCTCGAACGCCGTGGTTACTACGATATCTTCCTGATCGCACCCGACGGCGATCTGGTCTACACGGTTTTCAAAGAGCTCGACTACGCCACCAACTTGAACACCGGAGAATGGAAAGACACTGATCTCGCCAAGGTGTTCCTGGCCGCCAAGAACAACCCGCACGCCGGCTTCATCGAATTCGCTGATTTCCGGCCCTATGAGCCGAGTTTTGGCGCACCGGCCAGTTTTATCGCCACGTCCATTCTCGGTGAATTTGGTCGTTTGGAAGGCGTGTTGGTTTTCCAGATGCCGATCGACCGCATCAACGCGCAAATGCAAGCGGATGCGGGCATGGGCAATTCCGGCGAAACTTATTTGGTGGGTGACGATTATTTGATGCGCAGTGACTCACGGTTTTCGGATGAGTCGACGATTTTGAAAACCAAAGTCGAAACCGAGACCGTCCGGGCTGCCTTGACGGGCGAAGCGGGATTGCAAGTCACCAACGACTATCGCGGCATCCCGGTGTTTTCGGCATTTGAAGGACTGCGGTTCGAAGGGACGACCTGGGCCGTCATGGCCGAAATCGACGAGGCCGAGGTCCTGGCGCCCGTGCGTTCGTTGCGCAATTTCATGATCGTTGCTGGGCTTATGACTCTTACCGTGATCGCACTGATCGGGCTTTTGTTCGCACGGACGCTCACCAAGCCGCTTTCGCTCATGACGCGCGTCATGGGCGAACTGGCGGACGGCAATTTGGACGTCGACGTTCCGGCACGCCATAGGGCGGACGAAATCGGTGACATGTCGAACGCGGTCGAAGTTTTCCAACGCAACGCGGTTGAGCAAGCGCGATTGGAGCAGGAGGCCGATCGCCTGCGGGAGGAGGAAAAGCGACGGGAAGAAGAGCAAAGAGCGGAGCAAGCGCGCCGAGAGCAGGCGGAACGCGAGGCCGAGAAACGCAGACTCGCAGACGAAGCCGCGCAAGCGGAAGAGAAGCGCCAGGAGGAGGCGCGGCGCGCCGAGGAGAAGGCGCAAGAGCAATCCCGGCGCGAGCAAGAAAAGCAAAAGCAAGCGCAAGCCCGCCAAAAGCGCGCCGAGCAAATCGAATCCCTGATCGAGGCGTTCGAACGCCAAGTCAGTGCCGTCTTGCAAGCGGTCGATATGGCGCTCACCAAACTCAACGAAAACGCGCAAGCCATGTCCGCGACCGCCGAGCAAACCAACCAGCGGGCGGCGACGGTTGACGCCGTCTCAAAGCAGGTCAGCACGAGCATTCAGACCGTGGCGACAGCAACCGAACAATTGACCAACTCGATCCACGAAATTTCGGCGCAAGTGACCGACTCGTCGCGCATTGCCGCGGACGCCTCAAGCCAAGCGCTGCGCACCAACGACAAGGTGCAAGAGCTGGTGGACTCATCGCGCAAGGTCGGCCAGGTCGTCGATCTGATTTCCGACATCGCCGAACAAACCAACCTCTTAGCGCTTAACGCAACGATCGAATCCGCGCGCGCGGGCGAGGCTGGCAGAGGTTTCGCGGTGGTCGCCGCCGAGGTCAAATCCTTGGCGACGCAGACTGCCAAAGCCACCGACGAAATTTCTTCGCAGATCGCCAATATCCAAGGCGCCACGGGCACGGCGGCCAGCGACATCAACGCCATTGGCGAGACGATTGAAAAGATCAACGAAATCTCGTCAACGATTTCCGCCGCCGTGGAACAACAAAGCGCGGCCACGCAGGAAATCGCGCGGAATGTTCAGCAAGTCGCGGCAAGCTCGGACGAAGTCGCGTCCAACATCACCGATGTCAGCAACGCCGCCAGTGAAACCGGCAAGGCAGCGGGAGAGGTGAAGGACGCGTCAACCGATCTCGCGGATCAATCCGAGACACTGCGCAGTGAGGTCGACGGTTTCCTCAAAAATGTCCGGGCTACCTGACGCTGTGGGCGAAACGCGGCGGGCGAACTATGGGAAGACATGACGGACCACATTATGGTCCGTCACTTATCTGTCGCGACGGCTTGCACCATGGTCTCCAGCGCTTGGACAAAACGATTGCGGTCTTGCGGGGTGAAGCTCGGATTATGGCCTTTGCTCTCACCCGTCTCGCGCAAATGCGCGAGCAAATCGCGGGTGGCCAGCGCGTTGCCGATGTTCTCCGGCGTGAAGGCGCGCCCCGAAGGCCCAAGCGCCGCCGCGCCCGCCTTCAAGCACCGGTCGGCGAGCGGGATGTCGGCGGTGATCGCAATGTCGCCCGCGCCGATATGATCCGCGATCCAATCGTCCGCCGCGTCCGGCGTATCGGCGACCATCACCGACTTGATCAACGGATTGCCGCGCGTGTTGAAGCCGCTATTGCTCACCATGTGGACAAGCAGACCGTGCCGCTCCGCGACGCGCAGCACCTCGCGCTTCACCGGGCAGGCATCGGCGTCGACATAAATCTCTGTCATCGGCGCTCCGTTTCGCCCGCGCCCGCGCCTTGACACCGTTTGCCATCTTGATTTGCGATTAGCACACTAACGACGAAGCGCCTGATATCGCTCCAGACTTTGCGCGGGCCATTTTTCCTTGCGGTCATAATAGTCCGCGACAATAGGGATATCCGCCGGCAGGTCCAGCCAAGGCTGTTTCGAGCTTGTGAAAATATGGATATCGGGTGGCACGCGGGCCGGCTCATCAAGCGTGCCGACACGAACGAACCGGATCTTGTCGCCGACCGCCATGGCGTACGTGCTCCACAGCGCCACTTGGCATGTGGGGCACCGCCAGATTTTCTGCCCCTGCCCGCTCTGTGACGGCGTATCGACCATGACCGGCTGGCCGTTCAACAAATCAACCCGGTCGCTTTCGATCAGCGCGTTGAGCGCGAAAGCAGAGCCGGTTTCACGCTGACACCAACTGCAATGACAGCAATGCACAAACATTGGCGCGGTGGTGAGACGGTATCGGACAGCGCCGCAGTCGCAGCCGCCGTCATGGGTTTCATCGTTCATGGATGGCTCCTTTGTCAGGGCGATAGGCCGGCGGCGCGGCGTGGCCCGCGCCGCCGCCGAACCGATCGCACCTCAAAGCTTGCGAATGATTATCTCGGCATAGTCACCCGGCGCCACGAGCGTGCCATCGGCCGCCGTGTTAAAGCGGTCGAGCAAAGCCCGCAATTCCGCGTCCAGAGCTGTCTGGCCCGCCGTATCCAGGGCGCCGAATGCCTTATGGATCGGACCATAATATGTCCGAAAGACATCCATGAAATGGTCGGGCGAGCGATAGCGGAAAGTGAAGGTTCGCGGCACGACAGCGATCGACGTGGCGTAATCGCCGAACAGCTTGCGAATGCGCGCCTCGGTACCCCACAGCGCGGGGCTTTTGACGCCGGGCGCCAGCGGAATGTACCCGCCGAGAGTTTTAAACACCTGTCCGATCATGCTATCCGGCGTCCAGTTGGCGAGCGCGATGGTGCCCTCCGGCCGGCAGACGCGCAGCAGTTCCGCCGCCGCCTGATCCTGATCCGGCGTGAACATGACACCGAAGGTGGAAATCACCGCGTCAAAACTCTCGTCGTCAAAGCGCAGCGCTTCCGCGTCCGTCACTTCAAACGCGACAGCATGGCCCTCGGCCTCGGCGCGTTGACGGCCGCGTTCGAGCAAGCTTTCGACATAGTCGGTGGAGGTGACGTCGCAGAAGCGGCGTGCGGCCGCGAGCGTTGCGTTGCCGTTGCCGGCCGCGACGTCGAGCACCTTGCTGCCGGGGCGCAAGTTCATGGTTTCGCAAAGCTGTTCGCCGACGATCTGCAAGGTGGTGCCGATCACGGCATAATCGCCCGAGGCCCAGGCGCCTTGTTGTTTGATCTTGACCGCGCCCAGGGCCGGCGCGGTGGGGGCCGCCGAAGGGGCTTGGGGAGCTGCTTGAAGAGTCATTCCTCTGTCCTTTCTCTGCCGATATCGCGCCGCATAGCGGGCGCCTTGATCGTGTTCTGGCGGTAGCAATGACACGGCGCTCTCGCGACGCTCTAGTTCAGGAACTGAATCGACCCGGTATAGAAAATGAACTACCCTCCGGTCGGTCTTCGGGGCATAGGGGACGGCGAACTGGACGGAGCACCGCATGACCGAAGGCAGCTATCGCCAATTTTGCCCCGTTGCCATGGCATCCGAGATCTTGGGGACGCGGTGGACCCTCAATCTGATCCGCGAACTGGTGGTCGGGTCGACCCGCTTTAACGATTTGCGCCGCGGCTTGCCGCGCATGTCGCCGGCCCTGCTGTCAAAGCGCCTGAAAGAACTTGAAGAGCACGGTATCGTGACGCGGGTTCCGGCGCCGAGCGCGCCCGACATCATGGAGTACCACCTAACGCCGGCCGGCCTGGAATTGGCGCCGATCATCGAGTCGATCGGCGTGTGGGGCCATCGCTGGACCGAAACCAAGCCGCAATTGGACAATTTGGATAGCGGCCTGTTGATGTGGGACATCCGGCGAAACCTGAGGCTCGATGCCCTGCCGCCCAGACGCAAGGTCATCCAGTTCATCTATCCGGAGCAAAAGGAAACCGAGCGCAACTGGTGGATCGTCATTGATCCGGAAGACGGCCCGGACCTGTGCGCCGTCGAGCCCGGCTTCGACGTGGATCTCTATATCCGCACCGACCTGCGCACCATGACCGCCATCTGGATGGGCCTCGACACACTCGCCAAAGCGATCGACGAGGATCGTCTCACATTGATCGGAGACAAGGACTTGCGCGCGAGCATTCTTGATTGGCTCGGCCAAAGCATTTTCGCCTCGGCCAAGAAACAGGTGGCGTGACATGACGACCGAGGCAGCCCCCCGGCCCTGGGAAACCGAATACACCATCACCGACACCACGATCGTCGCCGAAACGCCGGAGCTGCGGGTACTCGAAATCACCCTCGGCCCGGGCGAAGAAGTGCCGTGGCACGTGCACAGCAAAGTCGAAGATATCTTTTACTGCTTGACCGGCGCCCTCGAGATCTTCACCCGCAAACCCGAAGCCAACCACCTTGTCGCCCCCGGCGAAACCTGCCGCATCCCCCATGGCCGCGCCCACCGCGTCACCAACGCCGCGCCGAACGGCGGCATCACGCGCTTCGTCCTCGTCCAAGGCCCCGGCACATACGACTACGTGCCGCTTGATTAGCGGGAATCGGTTAGTTTCCGCGAACATGGACCGATCGAACGCATAACGCAGGTCATCGACTAACCTTGATCATCGCCAGGACCGGACCGGCGCGCGACACTGTGCGTGATTCGGTTTGAAAGGGAACGCACGTGCCCGCGCATAATCTTCACCTCCATGAAGTGATCGTGTTTCTGGTGGTTGCCGGCATCGCGGTGCCGTTGATCCACCGGCTCAAAGTGTCGCCCGTGCTCGGCTATCTGCTGGTCGGACTGGCGGTCGGTCCATACGGCGTCGCGCGCTTCTCGGACACATTCCCTTGGCTCGAATACATGGTCATCGGCGACCTGGACGGCGTGCGCGCGCTCGCTGAACTCGGCATTGTGTTCCTCTTATTCATGATCGGGCTCGAACTCTCGGTCGAGAGGCTTTGGTCCATGCGGCG
>JANQOH010000418.1 GCA_028289725.1 Alphaproteobacteria bacterium | reverse complement strand
GATCGGTGCCACTTCGGGCGCCGGTCCGGCCAGCTCCGTGATCGTGACTTCCCCCGTGCTCGGGCCAGCGCTCACGAGACGCCGATAGCAATCGACAATCTGCGTGTGCAACACATCGCCCGTGGTTTCCGCCGACAGAAAGCCGACCGTCATTTGATTGCACACGAATGTCGTCGGGACGAGGGATGTCGTGCCACCAGCGTCTTTTGCCATCGACAGCATGGTCTTGACGTTGGCGCGGACCTCGCTGATCTCGTAGTCGACGACGCTCAGCCACGAATATTTCGCGACCAGCGTATCGAGAAACGCGCGCTCCTTTTTGCAGTACGGGCATCCGTGTGCCCAAAAGAAATGAAGGTTGAGCGCGATGGCGTCCGACTCATCCGTTGTGTACCAAACGGTCTCCGAATGCGACGGGTCAGCTTGCGCATGCGCTGATTCCGATAGTGCGGCACCTAAAAGTGCCATGCCCATTAAGACAGCGATCTGCACAATGCAACCAAAGAGTCGCTCGTAGCGCTCCGCGTCTGTTTGATAGCGTGTCATCTGTCGCCGGAGTCCGGGCTGCGGCCTTGGCTGTTCGCCGCTTCGTCGCGGTACCAAAAAATAGGCGGCGTGAAACTATCGGCCGTGAACTTGGCCTGCTCCGCCTCGCTATAGACGAATGCCATGATGTCGGCGAACTCACTGCCATCGAGCGCAATCTGGTAGCCGAGTCGCTCTTGCTGCAAGGCGATCATGGTGGGCGCGCCGCGCCAAAACCGTGCGAAGAATTCGAACGGGTCCTTTGTAATCGGCATCAACCGGGCATCGAGCGGCGATGCCGGTTCGCCACCCAGATCGCGAATGGCGGTGCCACCCACATCGTTGACCGCATGGCACACGACGCAGCCCTTTGTGACAAACAACGCACGGCCGCGCGTCGCATCGTAAGCGGGAAGGTCCAGGTCCGGCGTGGTCGAACGTTCTAGCTCTGGATCAACCGTCGGCCCGTCTTCATTGTCTTGCGCGGCCGCGATCGCGCCAAAAAACGCGGCAAGAATGGCTGCGGCAGCGGGGACAGCGTGTCTGACGCCCATCCGTCTTCTCCTGCCCGCGACTGGGGCGGCGTTTTCGCGGAATGGCCGCGAGGTCCCGCTTACAAACCACAGGCCGGAAAATCGGTCAGCAACATGGATTAGCCGTCAGGTTTCCACGAACGCGGCGTTTCGGGCGCGAATCTCATCGCTCTGGCGCGCCAGCAAACTTATGCCGACGAACAAAACGATATTGACGATGAGCGCCACCATGCCGGCGTTCATATCGAGCGGCGTCGCGTCGGCGAACAGCTGATAGTAGCAATTCACGCCAACGCCACCGATCAATCCAGCCAAGGCGCCTTCGCGCGTCGCGCGACGCCAATAAAGCGCGCCATAGACCGGCGGCGCGAATTGAACGATGTAGCCATAGGCGCCGAGCAAAAGCTGAATCAATCCGTCGCCGCCAAAGATCGCCAGATAGTATGCGAAAGCACCGACCAGAACGACCGAGGCGCGCATGATCCAAAGTTGCTTGCTCTCGGGCAGGTCTGGCTTGAGCGGCAAAACGATGTCGCGTCCGACCGATACGGACGCGCCATGGGTGATGGCGTCGGACGACGACATGGCCGCCGCCAAGGCGCCCGCGCCGATAAGCCCATAGACCAGACCCGTCGCCCCAATTTCGTATGTAATGAGATGGGGCAGCACTTGGTCGGAGCTTTCCAGCGCGTCGGGCGGGACAACACCGATGGCGGAAAATCCGATGAGCAGGACCGGGACCAGGAATATCGCGAACACGGGGTAGGCGATCACTGTCAGCTTAATCCGCCGCTCGCTCGTGGTGTACGACTTCATGAATAAGTGTGGCCACATCATGAAGCCGATCATCGACATGATGATGGCGCTGGAAAATGCCATCGCCGACATTTGCGAACCGCTTGCGCCGATGATCAAGAAATCCGGTTTCTCGCGCGCGATCATCTCGAACATCGGCCCGGTTCCGTCGTGCAGCGTGTACACCAGATAGAGCCCAAGGATCCAAGCCACCACGAGCATCAAGATGGCTTGCAGGACATCGCTCCACGCGGCCCCGCGGACACCGCTGGTCACGACATAAATCACGACGATGCCGTAGGCCAACAATGCGCCTGCCCAAAACGGGATATGGCCCTCGGTCAAGACGTTGAACACGTAAGCCATGCCCTTAATCTGAAGCGTCAAATATTGGACAAATGCGAGGACCGAGACGATCCCGACAATCACCACGATGGCGCGCGAACCGTAGCGATCACCAAGCAGATCGCCCATGGTGAAATAATTGCGTTCGGCGCCCAATCGCGCGACTTTCGGACCAATTAGATACCATGGCAACAGTCCGAGTGCGGCGTAGGCCAAAATGTAGAAAGACGCTGCGCCTTTAGAGTAAGCCCATCCCGGCCCGCCCAAAAACGCGAAGGCGGAAAAGATCGTTCCGCCCATCAAGAACCACATGACGAACAAGCCGAGGCCGCGGTCCGCCACGGCATATTCCGACACCGAATAAAACGACCGGCCTCGCCCCGCCAAAATGCCAAGTGCAAAAGCGAAAACGAGATAAAGCGACATGGCGATGATCGCGACGACCCACGGCGCCATCTATTTGCCCTCCGCGCCGTGCTCATAACGGAAGAAGGCGACGAGTGCGACGAACTCAACGCCGATCCAAAAAATCACCCATGCCATGGAGAACGGTAGACCGAGGACAAAAGGCTCCACACGGTTGCCGAGCGCGAAAATCGGGAACACCATTACCAGCGCCATCGCGATCGTGAAAATCACGAACGCGCGCGTCGCATTTCGCCGTCCGTTGTCCGCCATCGCCGTCCCCCTCAACCCGACGCCTCGGTCATCGACGATGGAGACGGTAACATAAATGCGGCGGCGTGCTGAACACGGCGCCAGAGCCCATCGTATCGCGGAGACAGCTAAGCGTTGGGCGCGCGCTCGGGCGCGGCTATCAAAACGCAAAAATGATGCAAATGCATTACCGCGTCGCGCCACGCGCATGCGCCGCGAAACGCAATTGATTCGTCACGCCTGTCAAATTCTGGTTCTCTTTTCGTGTGGAGAGACTGCGGCCAAACCAGGTCGCAGGAAAATCGGAGGACTAGACTGATGACAGGTACGACCAATAAGGTCGCCTGGGCCGGTTTTGCTGGCTTGGGCGCGGCCGTCTTTATGATGGCGAGTTCGGTCACTGCGCAAGACTATGTGACCGACGAAATGCTCCTAGAAGCGGGACAAGATCCGAACAACTGGTTGATGGCGCCGCGTGATTACGCGGGGACGCGCTACAGCCCGTTGTCGCAAATCAATACCGACACCATCGGCCGTCTGGTGCCGAAATGGACGTTCTCGTTCGGCGTGCTCGATGCGCAGAACACGACGCCCGTGGTGAATAACGGCGTGATGTACGCCACGGCATCGCACGGTCGCACCTATGCGATCGACGCGCGAACCGGCAATGAAATTTGGCGTTATGTTGATGAATTACCGGAAGGCGTCGCCGGCAAGATGTGTTGTGACATCGGCAATCGCGGTGTCGCGCTGTACCAAGATAAAGTGTTCGTCGCCACGCCCGACGCAGACGTTGTCGCGCTCAACGCCAAGACCGGTGAAGTGGTTTGGCACGTCAATATCGGCAATTGGGAAGAAGCCTATACCATGACGGTTGCGCCGCTCATCGTGAAAGGCAACGTCGTGGTCGGCATGTCGGGCGCGGAATATCCGACGCGTCTTTACATCGAAGCCCTCGATGCGGAGACCGGCGAGCAAGCCTGGCGGCGCTATACGATTCCGGGACCGGGCGAGCCGGGTCACGACACATGGGGCAGCACCGACATGGCAATGCATGGCGGCGCGTCCGCGTGGCTCACGGGCTCCTACGATGCGGAACTCGACACGCTTTATTGGAGTGTCGGCAATCCGAATCCGGATTGGGACGGTACGAACAGGCCGGGCGACAATCTGTACTCAAATTCGACGCTTGCGCTCGACCCTGATACGGGCGAGATCAAGCATTACTTCCAATATACGCCGCACGACGTTTGGGATTACGACGGCAATAACGAGACCATCCTGCTCGACGTTGACGGCCAAAAACTTTGGATGCACGGCGATCGCAACGGCTTCCTCTACGCCATCGACCGGACGAACAGCAAGTTCGTGTACGGCGTACCGATCTCCAAGGTGAATTGGGCGACTGGATTCACGCCGGAAGGTCGCCCGATCGTCAATCCGGAGAAGGTCCCGTCCTACGAGTATGAGGCGAAGGACATCTGCCCGGCGTCGGAAGGCGGCAAGTGGTGGAACCCGATGTCGGTTAATCCGCACACCAAAATGGTGTTCGTGCCGAGCCGTGAAATCTGCACGGACATCAAAAGCGCGCCGCTTGGCGAAGGCTTGAACCCGCCGGAACGCACAATCGGCAGCCCCTACTGGGGTATCGGCACGATCCAGTGGAACAAGGGCTATGGCCAGCTTGTTTCGTTCGACGCGCGGACGGGCGAGAAGGTCTGGACCGTGAAAGCGCCGGCGCCGTTCACCAGCGGTCTGCTGACCACCGGTGGCGATCTGCTGTTTGCCGGCACGCCGGAAGGCTACTTCAAGGCCTATGTCCAAGCGACCGGAGAGGAAGTCTTCTCTTACAATATCGGTACCGGCATTTTCGGCAGCCCGATGACCTACGCCATCGACGGCAAGCAGTATGTCGCGGTGCCGGCGGGCTTCGGCGGCTGGACCGGTTGGGCGACGCTCGGCGGCGGGGGCTCTCCGCACTTGAAGGACAGCCGCAAAGGCGGATACCTGATGGTGTTCGGCCTGTTCGGCCAATAGTCACAAGACCGTCGGGGTCGACGCTACGGCGTGGACCTTGACGGTCGGGCCATCTTTCATCACTTGGTGGGGGAGTGGGAACACTCCCCCGATTTTTGAGCACGTGAGACGGCGATTATGACGATCAAAAAATTTGCACGGCGCGCCGCGTTTGCTTTGTTTGCGTTGACTTTGTCGCCCGCGATCGGTTGGGCGGACGACCATGAAAACCCGTATACCGGCGATCCCGTGGCGATTGAGGAAGGTCAAAAGCTGTGGGCGAAAGCCGGCTGCTATAGCTGCCACGGCGAAACGGCGGAGGGCGCGGTCGGCCCGGACCTGACCGACGACGAATGGACCTATCGCCCGACCGACGCGACAATTTTCAAAGCGATCGCGGTGGGCCGTCCGGGAACCAACATGGTCGCCTGGGGCAACCAGCTCGACCCCGACGAAATCTGGAAGATCATCGCGTATCTTCGATCGATCTATAAAGGCGATCCCGACAAAATCATTTGGTAGGCGCGTTATTGCGCGACCCAGCCGCCGTCGATCGGCAAAGCGGCGCCGGTGATGGACGCCGCGCCGTCGCTGCACAAAAACACGGCGAAGGCCCCAATCTCCTCAACCGAGACAAATCGTTTGGTTGGCTGACCGGCGAGCATCACGTCGCGCACCACTTCGTCCGCGCTAATACCGCGGGTGCGCGCCGTGTCCGGGATCTGCGCTTCGACAAGCGGTGTGAGCACATAGCCCGGACATATGGCGTTCACCGTCACACCGCTTTCCGCGCATTCCAGCGCCACGGTCTTGGTCAGCCCCAGCACACCGTGCTTTGCCGCGACATAAGCGGACTTGAACGGTGACGCCACCAGGCCGTGCGCCGATGAAACATTGATGACGCGCCCAAAGCCGCGCGCCTTCATCGCCGGCAGCGCCAGACGCGTCGTGTGAAATGCACTCGACAAATTGATCGCGATAATCGCGTTCCATTTCTCGGTCGGAAAGTCGTCGACCGGCGACACGTGCTGAATGCCGGCATTGTTGACCACTACGTCGACCTGTCCGAGCTCCTGTTCGGCCGATTTGATCAAATCGTCAATGTCGTCCGGTTTGGTCATATCCGCGCCGTGGTAGCCGACCGTCACGCCGTGCGTGCCCGCGAGCCGCGATCGCAACGCCTCGATTTCGCTCGCATCGCCGAACCCGTTCAGCATCACGTCCATGCCGGCACCCGCGAACGCTTCCGCGATGCCAAGGCCAATCCCGCTCGTCGATCCGGTGACGATCGCACCCAAACCTTTTGTCATTCCGTTCAGTCCCTTGGTAACGCGGCCACCGTCGTTAGTGGTTGCCATATCGGCGCGCAACAATGTTCGGCCGTCTTCTAAGTCGAATACTCGGATTCGCGATATCTGGCGAGACCACCGTGGTAGACGCATCGAGGTGCTCGAGCAATGATGCGTCCCGATGAGCGCGATGGTTCCTTTTCTCATGACGCGTTGTCGTGGCCGGTAAGGTCTGGATGTGGAGCGACGTGGTTTGACCCTGCTTACTTTCAACGATCTCCTGGCAGCCGCGGACATATCGCCGGAGCGGGTATTTCTGCTAAGGCAACAGGATACCAGGATGAAGCGTGGCCAAAGCTTGCATCGCTTGTGGCGGTATCAGCCATCGGAATTCAGGCGTTACGAGAGCGTACAGTCGAAGAAGCGTTTTAGAGCAGGTGACCACGTTGCATCATTCGTGAAGGATCCGGAGGGCGCGACGGTATTTGCAGGTTTGTCGGAGGTGGTCGGAGTCAAACGCAACGCGAGGCCGATCTCTTTCGACTATCTGGACGAAACGTTTCCTCCAGGCTCGGTCTACCAATACCGATTGCTGCTTGATGAACGATTCTCCGATTATGAAGGGCGGCTCGTCATTGAATGGGGTCCCGGGACCCGCTCTTGGTATCAGCGCGCTCACCTTCAACCGAAGCCGATTGTTGAGCTGCGGCGAACCGTTTTGGATGTCGATTGGCCGGGCTATATGGAGGTTCGGATCTCTGACCGCGAAGTGTCCGCTCTGGCGCCGAATTGGCAAGCACGCCTGTCGGCGGCGAACGGAGTTTATCTCCTGGTCTGTACCGAGACCGGTGAGCAATATGTCGGCGCGGCATTCGGAAGGAGCGGCTTTTGGGGAAGGTGGTCCTCATACGCGAACGGCGGTCACGGAGGAAACAAACTCTTAAGGGCGAGAAAGAAACGAACCGCGGCGCCGATGCAGATTTCAATTTTGGAAGTCTTCGGCTCCGCGATGACCGAAGCAGAAGCCTTTCAGGCGGAAAGCCGATGGAAATTGTCTCTTGGAAGCCGCGCCCATGGGTTGAACGCCAACTAAATCGTCGGAGATGAAAAAATGTTTGGCGTCAGTGCGAGCCTCGGGCGCCGCAAATTGCGATAACTAGGCGGCGGTGCGGATTTCGCCGTTCGCGTTGTCGACCACCACGAGTGGTTCGTAAAACTGGATTTCAGGCTCGACGCCGTAGAGCTCTTTGATCCGGTCGCGCCACACACCGGCGTAGATCTTTTCCGCCTGCTCGCGCGATTCCCAGAGATAGACGCCGGCGCCTTTGCCTTCGTCGGAAAAGCAGAAATATTTGTGGATCAGACCGTCCATCTCGCGATAGAGCGGCGCGATCCGGTTGAAGATTTCCGACGCCTTGGCGCGGTCGATGCCGTCGGGAAGGTCGAATTGAACGATCGCGGTAATCATCGGCGGTCTCCTCATGCGTCTTACGTTTCCATCATGGCACGAACAGCGGGCCTGCGCCCGCACTCTTTCGGGTGTGATTGCCGGCGCATAGACTAGGCAACGCCGAAGGAAGGGGGGACGCAATGATCGCGACAGCGCAGAGGCATTGGCCCATATCAAGTGCGGAGGGCCGGTGATGGCGGCCAACACCGATTCAGACGCGCTGCACCGCGACGCGATCGTCATCGACGGGCTCATCGTGTCGAATTGGGGCCCGGAGGTGTTCCAGGCGATGCGCGACGGCGGGGTGACCGCCGCCAATTGCACTTGCAGCATCTGGGAGAATTTCCGCGACACCTGCGCCAACCTCGCGCGCTGGGAGCGCTGGTTCGACGACCATGGCGATTTGATCCTCAAGGTGCGCACCACCGACGACATCCGCCGCGCCAAGCAATCCGGGCGCGTCGGCATCATCCTCGGCTTCCAAAATACATCCGGCTTCGAGGATCAGCTCGATGCCATCGGCTTTTTCAAGCAAGCTGGCGTCGGCATCGTGCAGATGACCTACAACACGCAAAACCTCATCGGCAGCGGCTGTTACGAGTCGACCGACGGCGGCCTGTCCGACTTCGGCCGCGAAGCGGTCGCCGAAATGAACCGCGTCGGCATCCTGTGCGACCTAAGCCATGTCGGCGGCAACACCTCGCGCGACGTGATCCTGGCGTCGAACAAGCCCGTCGCCTACAGCCACTGTTTGCCCTCCGGCCTGAAACAGCACCCGCGCAACAAGAGCGACGACGAGCTCACGTTCATCGCCGATCATGGCGGCTTCATCGGCGTCACCATGTTTCCGCCGTTCTTGAAGCGCGGCCCGCAATCGGGCGTCGCCGACGTGGTCGAAGCAATCGATTACGTGATCAATCTCGCGGGCGACGACGCGGTCGGCATCGGCACCGATTTCACCCAAGGCTACGGCGACGACTTTTTCGACTGGATCACCCGCGACAAAGGCTATGCGCGCCGGCTCACCGACTTCGGCGAAATCAGCTTCCCAAAAGGCTTCTCCAGCCTTGCCGAATACCCGAACCTCACCGCCGCCATGGCCGACGCCGGCTGGCCCGAGCCCAAAATCCGCAAAATCCTCGGCGAAAACTGGCTGCGCTTGCTGGGAGACGTGTGGGGAACGAGCGACGGCTAGAGCGACCGAGAAAGGATGCGGCTTTTTTGGAGTAGTTTGGAGAGATGATGGCGCGGAAACAGCTGACGCACATTGCTTATGAAGCGCCGATTTTTCCAGGCCGCAACAAACTTTCGATTTGCGGGTATTCGGTTCAAATTGACGCGCCCTGTTACCGCCGATCGATACCGGTCATTCGGGTCAATATCAACGTGCTCAAGAAGTTTGTGGGCGTCAAAGGTGCTGAAGAGCCGATTGACGCGGCGTGCGTACGGGGTTTGTCGGTCATCAACGACCATGAGGCCGATGCGGTGTGGTTGTGCATATATGTCGCCGAAGGGTCACCGGCGGCTAAGACTATTGCTTAGCTACATGCTCCAATCTGACAATAGTCTTTCCCACATGTCAAAAACGTTCTGGGCGATTATGCGTACGGAACGCTTCTCGGACGAGTCCATCGTGATAACCAATTCATCTGGGCTGTCCCAACGGCCTTCATCCCATCTCGCCTCATCCCACCCCAGAGAATCGACACCTGTCTGGTCACTACGATGTACCGCGCGACCACCAGTTCTAACGGAGTTCAACTTAATGTGCTTATGGGCATCGTGGATGTCCCACACCAAGCCGAAATCTCCGCATTCGGACGCCACCAGATGTTCTCTATACGCTCTCTCACTTGCCGAATTTCTGATTTTTGTGGGATCCACGGCGTTCCAAAATACGAAGCAAGTCGCGGCCATAATGTCCAAGTTAGAAACGGCGGCTTTTGCCTTCCATTCACATAATTCGTCCGCTAACCAACTCCTGAAAGATGGCTCGACGATTTCGTCAAAGAACGACCTCGGACTACGCGTTTTGGCTGCTTGATTCATGCTGCCGCCGCTTACACACGTAATGTGTTCCATTTGTAGCGCCAGTTCAGTGCGCCAGCCAAACCGTCAATTCCGGGAAATAGGGTTGCCCTTGAGATCCCCACGGCATCTAATGTTTGTTTGAGGTCTAGCGTGCCCTTTATATCTAAGGTCCATCGGACAATGTTGTCCCCATCGATCTTATTGAGCGGCGCTGGGTGCACTGTGAAGGCAGCATGCTGTGGGGCAATTCTAGGGCTAATATGCGCTGGCCGATAAAAATAAACCGCTTCAATGGAGAACGGATCAACGTCGCTTGCAATTTCAGGTAGATCTTGAATGCCGTAGATGGCGGGCGGGACATCTTGTTTCTCGCCAGTCCTAAAATCCATCAACGTTGTAACTCCGCTTTCGGTCGCGAACATTGCGGCTACTAGTATGCTCTCCGACCAGTCCAGAAGTCGGGTATACAAGCCGTGGTGTTGCGCCAAAGCCAGCCACTCTAAATCAGTGTCTGGTCGAGATGTGACCAGCGGTCTCGCTTGGCGCTTAAATTCCTCCAGTAGGAATCGTTCGTGATCAACGTCATAGGGAATATCCATGGCGCGTGCGCCGCCGCGAGCGATCTTCGGCATCAGCTCATGGTCACAACGTGTCACACCGCGATAGAGCCATTTTTCACGACTGTGCTGATCTGCGAGTCGCGCCAAGTCTTCCCAACCGCTCAGGGTTTTTTCCTGCATGACTAAGTACCGTCTGAATTACCATGTCTGGATCATTGGGCGTTGTGAGTTAACGCGCCGCCGCGCGCAATACGTTCAATAGTCCGGCGTCGTTTCGACGACGCCGCGTGCGCCACAATTGTCGCAAGGCGTATTGGCGGCCAGCCCTGGCACACATTGATTGCCACCGTGCTTTTTAATCAGAGTCTCTTATTCGTATCGCACTTCAAACTGCCCGCATTGGACGTAACTCAAAATCACCCACTCGTGACTCTTCCGGCGTAAGCCGTTGAGAGTTTCGGGATCCAATGTATGTGCTACTCCCGACACAAGGCGTGCTGACTTGGCTTGACCACATCCCCTTCGCCGAAATCGATTTTGCATAAGTGGTAGTCGTCGCGCTCGGCCTCATAGGCAACGGTCGCCGTATACCCGACAGGGGGCGTGTCGTTGCGGCGACTTATCGGCGTGGAATACGCATAGCGCACTGTTCGCAAGGACCCAGAGCCGGAAGCGGTGCACGCGCCCGTATTCCAGAATCCTTTTTCCATCGTGTCATCCTTAGCGCCCCAATCGGCGGCGACCCATTGCTTGACCATCGAGCTTGCTGCATCGCATAGCGCCATCTCTTCGGCGGCAACCGGTGACGCGGCGACCAGCAGCGCCACGCACCAAGCAAAAAAAGCGGTCCTCATATCACCGCCTCGCTTTCTTCATGCGAACCGTGCCAGCGGCGTCGCGGACTTGCACCATAATGGGCAAGCCGGTGCCGTCCGCCGCGTCCCATAGGTTAAACAGGGATTGCAGATTGCTTTCGCGATCGGAACGCGGCGCACCCAACCACGTTTCGGTCGCTGTGACGCTAACGATCCCGTCTCCATGATCTTGCACGCGTGTGAAGAAATCGACGCCTGCACGGGCGCGAACATTGCTGTTGAGTTGTTCCACAGCGGACTTGAAAGTGGCGAACTTAGCGCTGCTTTTCGGGGCGGCGGTCGCGGCGGTCCTAGTCGGGCTGATCAGCGACGAATGCACCCAGCCGTCTTTACCGCCAGTGTCGGTCACACCGACGTTCACCCACTCGCCATCGCGGCCAAACTCCATCAATTCATGGCCTCGATTGAGCTGAATGACAACCGCGTGGCCAGTACCTGGTCCGGATCGAATGTTTACGTTGTCGCCGTCAATAAACTGCTTATCGCCCGGTTCGGCCAGCGCTGGTAGCGCGACCAACAAGACAAACGAGATTGTGTGGGCTTTGATGAGGTTTCGCATCGCTTGATACCTCCCTGCAACGCATGGTTACATTATTCGTCAGTATGCACCAATATCGAGGCAATGTGCGGTTGGAACACGGGACATTTGGCTAAGCGCAAAAGTCTTGGCGAAGCGCTATGGCGAGGCCACCTCGATAGAAGTCGCACTTCGATCTGATCAAGTACTCGATGACGGCGGCCTCGACGGGCGCGCGGGCGTGGCTGCAAACCCATGCATCCAGCGTCGAGCTATTGCGCAAAGTGCCGAGCGACGGTGAAACGCCTCAGTGAAAGCAGGTCGGGTCTCGATGGGTTTTTGCGATTAGCTGGATCGGGCGCCGAATCGCCGACCGAAATAAATGAATTTACGAACCAAATGAATTGGCGACCCCGGCAGGATTCGAACCTGCGACCTACGGATTAGGAATCCGTCGCTCTATCCGACTGAGCTACGGGGCCGCGTATCGCAATGTGATAGCACGATGCGGCTTGGGCGGCGAGGTTTGGCGCACCGCGCTTAACCCTTTCGCGCCGTAAACACGATCGCTTGGATCTGGGTGCGCAGGGGATTGTCGCCGGCTTCGGCGGCGATGGCTTTGGCGACCGCGTCGACGACGGTTTCGGGGTTGGCTGTGCCGCGGGCGCGGATTTCGGCGATGTTCGGGTTGCCGTGGATCAGGCCGTAGGCGAGGTCGCGGGCGGTCGGCGATTGTGCGTCGAGGCGGACGACGGCGTGGTCGGTTTGGTCGAAGCCGGCGTCGCTCAAGTGGCTTTTGACCACGTCGATGTCGTTATAGCCGAACGGCGTTTCGAGGAACTTCGGCGGGTCGCTTTCAAAGAACCCGCCGATCACCTGGTGGGCGAGTCCGGCCATGCGGTTCTCTTGCAGCGTGTCCCAGACATTGAAGATCAGCGTGCCGCCCGGCTGCAGAACCCTGAGCGCCTCGCGATAGCCGCCGACCTTTTCCGGATAGAACATGGCGCCGAATTGGACCGCCACCATGTCAAACGACGCGTCGTCGAAGGGCAGGTCGCAGCCGTCGGCTTGGCGGTACTCAATATTCGGCACGTCGGCCATGACGGTCTTCGCGGCGCTGATCATGTCGTCGCTCAAGTCGGTCGCCATGATCGCGGCGTCGGGCAGGGCAGCGCGCAGGCGGCGGGTCACAATGCCGGTGCCGCAGGCGATCTCCAGAATGCGCGACGGGTTGAGCGCGGCGGCGCGGGCCGTGAAAT